>CAMPIF010000183.1 GCA_946886245.1 Ectopseudomonas composti
GATTTCGATCACCTGCTGCTGAGCTTTCACGGCCTGCCGGAGCGCCACCTGCACAAGCTCGACCCCAGCGGTCATTGCCTGAAAGGCGACGATTGCTGCCGCAGCGCTGCGCCCGAGGTGCTCGCCAGCTGTTACCGCGCGCAATGCCTGCGCAGTGCGGAGCTGTTCGCTCAGCGCATGGGCCTGCGTCCTGAGCAATGGTCGGTGAGCTTCCAGTCGCGTCTGGGCCGTGCCAAATGGATCGAGCCCTACACCGAGGCTCGTCTCGACGAGCTGGCGGCGCAGGGCGTGAAGAAGTTGCTGGTGATGTGCCCGGCCTTCGTCGCCGACTGCATCGAGACCCTGGAGGAGATCGGTGACCGTGGCCGCGAGCAGTTCGTCGAGGCCGGTGGCGAGAGCCTGCAACTGGTGCCGTGCCTGAATGATCATCCTGACTGGGCAGCGGCGCTGAAGGTGCTGTGCGAGCGGGCGCCGCTGATGATCTGAGTGCCTGCTCAGGCAAGACAGGCGCAGCAGCCAATGCCGGTCAGAGACAGAACCGCAGGAGCCGGCTTGCTGGCGATCCGCTCAAAAAGCATCGCCGGCAAGCCGGCTCCTACAGATTCGCTTGACTGACGGGAAGTACGCTCTGAGCGACTATCGAGTTTCGCTACCGAGCCATTCGCCCTGGCGGGTATGAAGCATTCGCCGACCTGATAACACCTTCGAGCGATACTCACCGCTGTTTATATCGTCCTAAGCTGGCGCTTCTTTCAACCGTCGCGCGTCGCGTTCTGCGGTGCCGAGGAGAGCGTCCGTGCATAACAACAATAACGGCTATCCCTCCAGTGCCCGAGCCTGGGCTACTGTTGCCATCCTGATGGTGGCGTACGTCCTGTCCTTCGTCGATCGGCAGATCCTCAATCTGCTGGTCGAGCCGATCCGCCGCGATCTGGCGATCAACGATACGCAGATGAGCCTGCTGATGGGCCTCTCGTTCGCCCTGTTCTACACCGTGTGCGGCATTCCCCTGGGGCGTGTGGCCGATACCCGCAGCCGGCGCGGGCTGATCGCCGTCGGCATTCTGTTCTGGAGCGCCGCTACCGCCGCCTGCGGCATGGCCAAGCTGTACTGGCAGTTCCTGCTGTGCCGCATCGGTGTGGGCGTGGGCGAAGCGGCGTTGTCGCCGGCGGCTTATTCGCTGATTGCCGACAGCTTTCCCGCCGAACGCCGGGCCACGGCCATCAGCGTCTATTCCATGGGCGTCTACCTAGGTTCTGGCCTGGCCTTTCTGGTCGGCGGCCTGGTCATTCAGTTCGCCTCGGCACAGGGCGATGTGACCCTGCCGGTGCTGGGCGAAGTGCGTCCCTGGCAGTTGATTTTCCTGATTCTCGGTGTGGCGGGGGTGTTTTTCACCCTGTTGATGCTGGCCATCAAGGAACCTGTCCGGCGCGGTGTCGGTGCGGGCGTGGCGGTGCCGCTGAGCGAAGTGGGGCGTTACATTCGCGCCAATCGCCGCACCGTGCTGCTGCACAACTTCGGTTTCGCCGGGCTGGCTTTTGCCGGTTACGGCAGTGCAGCCTGGATACCGACTTTCTACATCCGTACGTATGGCTGGGACGCCGGCCAGGTCGGCATCGTCTACGGCAGCATCGTCGCGGTGTTTGGTTGCCTGGGCATCGTCTTCGGCGGGCGTCTGGCAGACTGGATGGCCAAGCGCGGGCGCAGCGACGCCAACATGCGTGTCGGCCTCTACGCCGCACTGGGCGCCCTGCCGATGGTGGTGCTGTTCCCGCTGATGGATAGCGCCTTCTTGGCCAGCCTGCTGCTGGCGCCTGCGGTGTTCTGCCTGAGCATGCCGTTCGGCGTGGCGCCCGCAGCGATCCAGGAGATCATGCCCAACTCGATGCGCGGTCAGGCGTCGGCCATCTATCTGTTCGTCATCACCCTGATCGGCCTGGGTGTTGGTCCGACCGCCGTGGCGCTGGTGACCGATTTCGTCTTCGCCGACGACAGCGCGCTGCGCTACTCGCTGCTGATCGTCACCACCCTGGCGGTGTTGATGTCGATCACCCTGCTGGCCAAGAGCCTCAAGCCCTATCGCGAGAGCGTGACACGGTTGGAGCAATGGGCCGCCAATCCAGCCTGAGCGGGCGCATTTTTCTGCCGTGCCGCGCATTGTTAGGCACGGTTTATGCGCCAGGGCACAGGCAGTATGGAATTTTTGCGCTTTACTGAGGTTCTGAGTGTTGCGCGCGCCACTGGGGCGCGTGCCAGCCAGGGAACCTCTGCATGGGAGCGAGGCCAGCGTCTGCCGCACAGGGCAGGCCATTCGACAGCTCAATATGTTGGCAACGGTCAGTGCTGCCGGTGCTGGCCGCGCTGTTGCTGTTGGGCGGCTGCAGCGGCCGTCTGGATAACGACTCCATCGTTCACACGCGTAGCCCGATCAAGCCTGCCGAGGTGCTGCAGACCGACGTCGATCGCATGGCAACCCTGGCCATGCGCAACAACCTCAACAGCCTGTATCGGCTGATGAACAAGCTGTATCAACGCAACCCGCGCGAGTGGCGCAAGAACTCCCTGCCTGACGCCGCCGCTGCCGAGCGCGCCATCCAGTACGCCATCGAACACAATCAGGACTGGCCGACGTTGGGCGGTCGGCGTGATGTCGCAGCGCTGGATTACTCGCTGAGCCCGGGGTTCCAGGGCGACCGCGTGGCGGCCTTCACCTATGCCATCGGCAGCATGCTGGTGACGGCTCACGGTGGCCGTACCGAGTTCTACCTGACCGACAGCTTCAATGCGCAATTCATCCACAACGCCGCACGCAATCTGGAAAAGGCCGGCTGGATGCTCTCGCAGCGCCGTGATGCCACGGGCCGGCTGCTGCTGCTATCCAACGAGTTCTCCGAACAGGGCAACAACCTCAGCTACGCGGTGGAGTTCGGCAAGATGGTGGCGCGTCTCGATCTGCTTACCCATGTGCTGGAAGAACGCTACCGGCGCATGGGGGCCAACTACGCGCAGAGCCTGTTCCTGCTGAATTTCCTGCCGGTGCAGTAGCGCGTCACTGATTCCAGCGTTGCTGAATTTCGTCCAGTTTGCCGGCCTTGCGCAGGCGCACCAGTGCCTCGGAAAACTGCCGGGCGCGCTCGATATCGCCTTTGGCGAAGGCGACGAAGCGCGGCATCTGGATCAGCGCACGCGGTAGCACGCGCACTTGCTCCAGGGCGCGCTGCTCACGGATGAAATAGAGCAGCTGGGTATGGTCGCCGACGATGATGTCGATGCGTCCGGCCAGCAGCATCGACACCAGCTGCCGTGGGTTCTGCGCGCTGGTGTCACGGGCCAGATCGGCGCGGTCGAAGCGCTCTTCGTAGGCATAGCCGCGAACCTGGCCGATCACGTAGGGCGACAGGTCATCCAGCGTCTTCCAGTCGCTGATCGCGGTCTTGGCGGTGGTCATGAACACGGTCGAACCACTGCGCAGCGGGCCTACCAGCTCGTACTGCTGCTGACGTTGCGGCGTGCCGGCGAACTGGAAGGCCATCTGTACTTCCCCGCGGTCGAGCATGCGCTTGACGCGTTCCCACGGGTAAAGACGAATTTCATAGGGCACCTGCGCTTCGTGCAGGACCGCGTCGACCAGCTCGACGTCGAGCCCTCGCGGGGTATCGTCCTCGGCGGTGACGAAGCTGTAGGGGGCGAACTGTTCATCGCCCACCACTCGCCAGGGCTGTGCTGCCAGCGAATGGGTCAGAGCCAGAAGAGCGAGCAGCAGGTAGCGCATGGTGGCGTTCCTCATGACCGGCCTAAGTTGAGGCTAGCCAAGTTTCATAAGGAACGCGCGAAATGCGCTGTCGAATCAGACCTTGCGCACGAACTCGGACTTGAGCTTCATCGCGCCGATGCCATCGATCTTGCAGTCGATGTCGTGATCGCCGTCCACCAGGCGAATGTTCTTCACCTTGGTGCCGACCTTGACCACCAGCGACGAGCCCTTGACTTTGAGGTCCTTGATCACGGTGATGGTGTCGCCGTCCTGCAGCAGGTTGCCGACCGAATCCTTGATCACCTGCGCGTCATCGCCGCCGTCGGCACTCTCGCCGGCTTTCCACTCATGGGCGCACTCGGGGCAGACCAGTTGGTCGCCGTCTTCGTAGGTGTATTCGGAGTTGCATTTGGGGCAGGGCGGCAGAGCGGTCAAGGGGTGTCCTCGGTGCAGGTGAGAAACCGCAGATTATATAGGGTTTTGTTCACGGGCGCCGCTCTAGGGCGTGGCGTCCTGAGAGGCGGGTGTTTTAAATATTGGACTTATTGCCAGGCGGTTGTTTGCCAGAATTGCCTGCAGACGCCTTTCAAAGGGCATTTCGTCGATGTGCGATAAATGGCTTGCTGGAAAATTTCGAGCAGATTTGTTTGACATATTTTACGGCTCGGGCAGACTGGCTGCAGATTCCGTTGCCGAACCGGGTAACGGGCAGCGTCGCTGCAGCCCCCTCTCCGGATGGAGTTGACCCGGTTCGAGCCGCCGTCGGAAGGCGACACTCTGGCTCAGGAGGAGCTTGGGTGCACGGGGTTAGCCAAACAGGCCATGGGTGACACAGCAGAGCCTTCTGCTTGGCATCGGCTTGCACAGCAACGATAGGCCCGGCCTGTCCCAAGGTGACGTATGTCCGACAACAAGATCCGCAGCACTCCCAGCAAGAACAGTCTCCGCAAGCCCGTCGTGTTGATGTCCATGGGCGCTCAAGAGCGCAAGGGCCACGACTATCAAGTAATGACTCACAAATACATTCAGCCTCTGGTCGAGCTCTCCGGTTGCGTGCCGGTGCTGGTGCCCACCTGCTGCGGCATCGAGGATCTCGAGCAGTATCTGGACATGGCCGACGGTGTTTACCTGACCGGTGCCGGCAGCAACATCGACCCGGCGCTCTATGGCCAGGAGAACGAAACGCCGAACAAGGGCCAGGACCGCGACCGCGACCTGTTCGATCTGCCACTGGTTCGTGCTGCCATCGCTCGCGGTCTGCCGATCTTCGGCATCTGCCGTGGCATGCAGGAAATCAACGTGGCGCTGGGCGGCGACATCTACCAGAAGGTCTACGCCGAGCCTGGCTTCAACGACCATCGCGAAAATCCCGACGACCCGGTCGAAGTGCAGTACGCCGCCAGCCATAGCGTGCGTCCGGTCGCTGGCAGCTGGTTCGCCGAGCTGATGGGCAAGGACGAGATTCAGGTCAACTCCCTGCACGGCCAGGCCATTCGCAACCTGGGCAAGGGACTGGAAGTGCTGGCTACCGCCGAGGATGGCCTGATCGAGGCGATCCACGCGCCGAGCCTGTCGCCTTTCCTGTTCGCGGTGCAGTGGCACCCGGAATGGCAGGCGGCGAAGAACCCGGATTCGGTAAAGATCTTCCAGGCCTTCGGTGAGGCCTGTCACCGCCGAGTGGCTTCGCGCAACAGCCGTCAGGCCGCCTGATCGCCGTATAACCGCCGGCTCCTGCTTCAGTAGGGGCTTGGCGGTTGCGGCCAGTTCAGGATACCGCTGTCACTGAAGCGGCGGGTGCCGAACAGGCCGTCGGCGAGCTTGCCACGCAGCATGTAGGGCACTTCCTGGCCAGGTTGATAACCGGCCACGCCCCAGGCCTGACGCATCACCGAAAACGCTGAAATGCTCACCGGCACGCTCAACACCGTCTCGCCGAAACGCGGCACGCTGCCGCTCTGGTCGCTGACACCACTGGCCAGCGGCTGGCCGTTCACGTCCAGATCCAGTGCCATGCCGTTGAAAGTCACCGCGCTGTCATTGGGGTTCTGCACCCGCAGTTTGACCGCGAAACGGACCTCCAGGCCCTGACCGGGCAGGGGTTCGAGGCCGACCAGATCGACCCGCAGCGGGTCACGATTGCCCAGGCTGGCGCAGGCGCTCAGGCCTGCTGCAAGCAGGGCAACGAGGCAAAGACGAAACAGAGGGTGCATGGTGATCTTCCCTGGACGTTATGGGTTCAGGATAGAAGACCACTGCACGCGCCGTTAGCTCCCGGCGCGTTGCCGGCTGCCCAGTACCAGCGCGATACCGCCTAGCACGGCCAGGGCGCTTAGCATCACGCGTAGTGACAGCGCCTCGTCCAGCAGCAGGCTGCCGCCGAGCGCGGCGAGAATCGGCACGCTCAGTTGCACGGTGGCGGCTTGACTGGCGCGCAGGCCGGGCAGGGCGCTGTACCAGATGGCGTAGCCGACGCCGGAGGTCAGGGCGCCGGACAACACCGCGTAGAACAGGCCAGGCCCGTCCCAGTTCAGTTGCGGCAGCAGTGCCAACGCCAACAGAACGGCAAGCGATGCCGCACGCAGGAAGTTACCGGTGGTCACGGCCAGCGGATCACCCAGACCGCGACCGAGCAGCGAATACGCCCCCCAGGCGATGCCGGCCAGCAGCATCAGCAGTGCAGCCAACAACGGGGGCGCACTTGCGCCGGGTAGCAGCAGCGCCAGCAGGCCGGCCGTCGCCAGCGCCGTACCGAGACTGGCGCCCAGCCCCAGACGCTCACCACGTAGCAAGCCCCACAGCAGCATGCTCAACTGCACGGCGCCGAACAGCAGCAGGGCACCGACGCCGGTATCGAGCTGCAGGTAGGCAAAGGAGAAGGCCGCCGCATAGGTGAACAGCGCCAGCGCGCCAGGCCAGTTGCCGGCGATGGGGTGCCCGGCCTGTCTCAGTTTGAGCAGCAGCCACAGCGTCAGTGCGCCGGAGAGCAGGCGGATAGCGGTGAAGCTGGCCGCGTCGATGTCGGTTTCACGCAGCGCCAGGCGGCACAGCAGCGAGTTGCCGGCGAAGGCCAGCATGGCGAGGCAGGTGAGCAGCAGGATACGCGCAGGCATCGTCCATCCTTGGGTGAAGGTCTGGTGATGCCGGGCAGCTAAACACGTCAGGCCGGTCAAGGGCATTGGCAGAAGGTCGCAAGTTGCTGCGACCTTGGCCAGTGACGCTTGATGGCGTGTTTCAGAAGTGCGCCTTGAGCAACAGGCTGGCGGTGTTCTGGTCGGTCGAGCCGACGAAGTTCTCGCTGACGAAACCGCCGTCCTTGATGCCGTACTTGTTCTTCCAGTAGTCGTACTCGATGCCCACGTACAGCTGCTTCTCGCCCCACTTCAGCGCCTTGCCCAGGTCGTACTTGATCTGCGGGTTGAAGTGCAGGTTGGCGTGGTAGTCACCGCGGCGATTGCTGTCGTTGTCCACCACCCAGTCCATGAAACCATCGATGAGAATGTCCGATTCGCCCACCGGGATGGTGTAGCTCCACACCGGGGTGATCTGCCAGACGTTGCTGCCGGCGCGGCTGCCGTCGGTGGTGCGCAGGTAGGTGTTGAGCTGGAAGTAGTCGAAACCGGGGATGTCGAGGTCGATCGCCGGGCCGATCAGGTAGGAGTCGACGTCGTCTTCACCGAACTCATAGGTGGTGGCGATCAGCACGTCCTTGATCGGGCCGAAGGAGAGGTCGGCACCGGTCAGCTTGCCCAGCGAGAAGCGCGGGCTGAGTTCGCCGTAGAAGGTATGGCCGTCACCGGCGCCGTTGGTGGCGTCGGTGTTGTACTTGATCACGTCGACGAACAGGAACAGGTCACCAAAGCTCCAGCCGCTGGCGTGCTCGAAGGTGACGGTCTGCTGAATCTCCGGGTCGATCTTGAAGTCCTGGCCGTAGAGGTAGGTCAGGCTGTTGTTCTGCCACTGCAGCAGGTCACCGGCGATGGCCTGGCCGCCTGCCAGCAGAGCGCTGACGAACGCCAGCGAAGAGAGAGTGCGATTCATGGAAGCTCCTGGTGGTTAAGACGTGTCGTTATGGTTTTTGTGGCTTGCTATCCCTGGCGGGCCGTCGGCGTAGCCGACGTCAACAATCGCTCCCGGCGATTTTTTGTGGCCTGCCATCCAAGGCGGACAGCCTTCGGGCCGTCGCAGACCGAGGTTCA
>CAMPIF010000184.1 GCA_946886245.1 Ectopseudomonas composti
GCCCTGGAAGACGGCACGTGGCAGGTCTTCGGCGTCGTCGCGGGCCTTGGGCAGGGTCAGGGTGACCCAGAATTCGGAGCCTTCGCCCGGCGTGCTGTCGACGCCGATCTCGCCGCCCATCTGCTCGATCAGGCGTTTGGAAATCACCAGGCCGAGGCCGGTGCCGCCGGCCTGGCGGCTGAGCGAGTTGTCGGCCTGGCTGAAGGCCTGGAACAGCGCACGCAGGTCCTCATCCGACAGGCCGATACCGGTGTCCATCACGCTGATGCGCAGTTGCGCGCTGTCGGCACTTTCGTCCTCGACCATGGCGCGCATGACGATGGTGCCTTCGCGGGTGAACTTGATCGCATTGCTGACGAGGTTGGTCAGTACCTGCTTCAGGCGCAACGGATCACCGCGCAGGGCCAGCGGGGTGTCGCGGTAGATCAGGCTGACCAGCTCCAGCTCTTTCTCGTGGGCAGCCGGGGCGAGGATGGTCAGGGTGTCCTGCAGCAGATCGCGCAGGTTGAAGGGGATGGATTCGAGCATCAGCTTGCCGGCTTCGATCTTGGAGAAGTCGAGCACCTCGTTGATGATGCCAAGCAGGCTGTCGGCGGATTTCTCGATGGTCGACAGGTAATCCTGCTGGCGCGGGCTGAGCTCGCTCTTCTGCAGCAGGTTGGTGAAGCCGAGGATGCCGTTGAGCGGGGTGCGGATCTCGTGGCTCATGTTGGCCAGGAACTCGGACTTGATGCGGCTGGCTTCAAGGGCCTCCTTGCGCGCGAAGTCCAGCTCGATGTTCTGGATCTCGATGGTTTCCAGGTTCTGCCGCACGTCCTCGGTGGCCTGTTCGATACTGTGCTGGAGTTCTTCCTGCGCGTTCTGCAGGGCTTCGGCCATGCGGTTGATGCCGGCGGCCAGCTCGTCCATCTCATGGCTGCCCAGCGGTGGCAGACGGGTTTCCAGATGGCCGTCCTTGAGCTGGGCGACACCGGCCTTGATCGCGCGCAGTGGCTCGTTGATGCTGCGGCCCATGCGCAGGGCGAGCAGGGCGGTGACGGCAAGGCCGCCGGCGATCAGCAGCAGGCTGGCGAACAGGCTGCGGTAGCCGCTGAGCAAGGTGCCCTGATGCGAAAGCTCCAGCTCGACCCAGCCGAGCAGTTCCGGCTGGCGGTCCTCGGCGAGGTCGTCGCTGAGCACCAGGTGCTGGTCGTAGATCGGTAGCAGAAAACGCGTGGCGTCCTGGCCGCTGAGCAGGCTGACGCCCGCCTGAGCGCCGGGTGATGGGTTGAGCATGCTGGGCCCGGCGTGTGCCAGTGACGTGCGTTCAGGGGTAAGAAAACCCACCGCACGCACATCCGGGTGCTCCAGTGTCTGCTGCGCGATGCGCTCGAGTTTTGTCAGGGCGTTCTGTTCCAGCGCGGGGGCCGCCAGGGGCGCCAGGTGTTCGATCAGCATCTCGCCGCGCTGCAGCAACTGCGTCTGCAAACCGGACAGCTGCACCCAGGTGAAATAACCACCCAGCACCAGCGCCAGCAGGCTGGTGGGGAACAGGGTGAGCAGCAGCACGCGGCCTTTGATGCCTAGATCCTTGAACACGACGTTCCTCCTTAATGACGTTCCGGCAGTGTAGCGATTCGGCGCGCCGGAATCTGTAGGTGAGCGATTGTCGTTTAGTAGGTAGAATTGTTCTCATTCTGCCTCGTCGGTTTCTCTCCATGAATGCCAGCTCTTGTTCTGCCACCCGAATCCTCGCTGTCGAGGATGACCCGCTGCTTGCCAGTCACCTGCAAGCTCACCTGATGGCCCGTGGTTTCGACGTGACCCTCAGCCATGACGGCAGCGATGGGTTGCGCTTGGCTGAGAACGAGGATTTCGATCTGATCCTGATGGATATCCTGCTGCCCGGCACCAATGGCCTGGTGGCGCTGCAGCAATTGCGCCAGCGCCGCAGTGTGCCGGTTCTGCTGATGTCTGCGCTGGGCGATGAACAGAATCGCATCGCCGGTTTCAGTCAGGGCGCCGACGATTATCTGCCCAAGCCTTTCAGTCTCGGCGAACTGAGCGTGCGCGTGGATGCGATCCTGCGGCGTGTCGCCTATGAGCGCCGCGAGCCGCAGTCGAGTGCCGAGGGCAACGGTTTGCAGTTCGACGAGGGACGCAGCGATGTGGCCTTCCGTGGTGACTGGGTCGGCCTGACGCCCAGCGAATACCGGGTGCTGGAGCTGCTCTGGCGACACAAGGACGAGGCGTTGAGCAAGCCCTTCCTTTATCAGCAGGCGCTGCGCCGCGCCTATGCCCAGCATGACCGTAGCCTGGACATGCACGTCAGCCATATCCGTCGTAAGTTGCAGGCCGCTGGCTACGAGGCGACGCGTGTCGATACCGTCTGGGGCAAGGGCTACATCCTGACGCAGGCCGGGGCATGAACCTGCCGGGGCGACATTCGCTGCTCTGGCGGCTGGCCGGAGCGCTTGCACTGTTTTGCCTGTTGCTGGTCAGTCTGCATGTGGATGTCGGCCGCGTGCTGATCGATGCCACGTCCTATCTGCCCGAGTCCACCCGGCAGACGCTCGAAGGCTATGCCCGGGAGGCGGAAACAGCGTGGCGCGAGGAGGGTGCAGCGGGCGTCGATGCCTTCGTCCAGCGGCTGCAGGAACGTGAGCAGGTCTGGGCCGTGGTGGTCGATCAGCACAAGGATTCGCTGTCCTCGCAAGCCTTGACCGCCGAACAGGCGCAGCGCCTCGATTTCGTGCGCAGGCTGGAGTTCCCGGTAGGACGGCCAGGCGGCACGCCGACCTTTTACATTCCGTTCAGCGACGGCAATGCTCGGCTGGTCATGGAGTTGCCGCAGCGGTTGAACCCGCGCAAGTACAACACGCTGTGGGAGTTGCTGCTGCAGCGCGTGCTGCCGGCCGTGCTGGCTGTGCTGGTGGCCGTTCTGCTGTATCGCCTGCTGATCGCGCCGCTGGCGATCCTCCGGCGTCAGGCCGCGGCACTCAGCGCAGGCGACCTGTCTGCTCGGCTCGGGCCGCAGGTGACGCAGCGCAAGGATGAGCTGGGAGAGCTGGCACGAACCTTCGATCACATGGCCGAGCGCCTGCAGGGCACCGTGGCATTCCAGCGCCAGCTGCTGCGCGACCTGTCCCATGAGCTGCGCACGCCCTTGGCCCGCTTGCGTGTGGCGGGGGAGAGCGAGCAGGACGTCGAGGCCCTGCGGCAGCGTCTGGCGCGTGAAGTCGAGGAAATGGAAAAGCTGGTCGGCGATGCCTTGGAGCTGGTCTGGCTGGACACCGAACGGCCCAGCTTGCCGCTGGAAGAGGTGGACATCGTCAGGCTCTGGGATGTGCTGCGCGAGAACGCCGGCTTCGAGACCGGCTGGCCCATCGAGCGCATGCCCTGCGAGCTGCCGGCCGATTGCCGGGTGCTGGGCAATCTCAACGGCCTGGCGCAGGCGCTGGAGAACATCCTGCGCAATGCCATTCGCCACTCGCCTGAAGGCGCAGTGGTGCGCCTGGGCGGACAGCGCGACGCTGGGCAATGGCTGTTGTGGATCGAGGATCAGGGGCCGGGTGTCGCCGAGAGCGAGCTTGAGACCATCTTCCGTCCTTTCACCCGCCTTAGTGCGGCCCGTCCGGGGGGGGACGGCTTCGGCCTGGGGCTGGCCATTGCGCGCAGCATGATCGCGACTCAGGGCGGGCATCTGTGGGCGGAGAATGCACGGCCCGGTCTGCGGCTGAAGCTGCGGCTGCAAAGTGTATAGTTCGTAAATTAGATTTACTCTCAAATGTAAATTCTTACTATTTGCGTCTGACCCGACAGGGCCGGCAAGTAGTAGCGCTTCTTTTTCTTCCTAGTGCTCGCTCTCGATGGCGTGTTGTCCATCCGAGGCTTTGCCACGGCCCTTTCGATCTCGGCCATTGCATGCCGGCTGCTTCCGCTGACCAAGGCGGAGCGTGTCGCCGACGTTCCGAGATGGGTCAGCCAGCGAAGCCCAAGTCCGGGGGAGTGCAGGGTTCGAGTGCCTGTGCAGGACGGCCGCTGGAAACAAGCCGACAACTCGATTTACCTTGATCACTGGGAGCAATCCACATGTCACTCAACCAGCGACGTCTCGCTGCATCGTCTCGGCCTCGATTCAACAAAACCCTGCTGGCTGTCACGCTGGCCTCGCTGGCCTGTTCGGCGGGTGCCGACGAGAAGTCCGGGCAACTGGAGCTTGGGGCGGTGGTGGTCACCGCCACAGGCTTCGAGCAAAGCGTCAAGGATGCTCCCGCCGCCATCACGGTCATCTCCGCAGAAGAACTGAAGAAGCGCTCCTATAGCGATATCACCGACGCGCTGAAGAACGTGGCCGGGGTGCAGATTGCCGGTGGCGGCGTGGAGCGCTCGATCCAGATTCGCGGCATGACCTCGGGCTATACGCTGTTTCTGATCGATGGGCGGCCGCTGCAGGGCAACGATTCGTTCGGCCTCAACGGTACCCAGAACGGCACGCCGATCAACTTCCTGCCGCCCATCGAGGCGATCGAGCGCATCGAGGTCATTCGTGGCCCGGCGTCGTCCCTGTATGGCTCCGATGCCATGGGCGGGGTGATCAACGTCATCACCAAGAAAATCCGCAACGAGTTCGCCGGCAGCATCACTACCGAGTACAGCCTGGCCGATGGCGCCAACAAGGTGAACGAGGACGGTTATCAGACCAGTGCCTACCTGAATGCGCCGCTGATCGAGGATGTGCTGGCCCTGCAGGTCAACGGTTCCTTCCTGCACCAGGACGAGAGCCATTTCCTCGGCGGTGACGACAGCGCTGCCTCCGATCCCAGGTACAGAAGGAGCAACCTGGGCGGCAAGCTGGGCTGGAACATCGACGAGCAGAACCTGGTCACCTTCAACTACAACGAGGCACTGCAACGTCGTTGGGCCAATCCGGGCAAGAGCATCGACCTGGCCGACGAGCCGAGCTACAACGAGTCGATCCTCAAGACCTACGCCATCACCCACGAAGGGCGTTACGACAACCTGCTGCTGGATACCTACGTCAACTACGACACCTCGGAGAACCCGACCCGGGTCAACGCCAATACCGGCAATGGCATCGAGTACAACGTGCTGACGGCCAACACCCAGGCCACCTATTTCCTCGGCGCCCATGCGCTGACCGGTGGCCTGACCCACAAGTACGAAGAACTCAAGGACGGTGCCAGCAGCGGCCTGCGTCCGCCGGTCGTGCCGGTTGCCGATGCCGTGGTGGAAATGGACCGCTACCAGAATTCGATCTTCCTGGAAGACAACTGGGGCCTGACCGACGACCTGTCGCTGACCCTGAGTGCCCGCTACGACGACAACGAGGCGTTCGGCAGTGAAGTCAGTCCCAAGGTCTATGCCGTCTATCACCTGACCGAGAACTTCACCCTCAAGGGCGGCGTGACCTCCGGTTACAAGGCGCCCAGCCTGCGTCAGGCTGCAACCGATTTCGGCTCCAGCTCAAGGGGCGGCGTAATCATCGGCAACCCCGATTTGACGCCGGAGACCAGCCTCAACCGTGAGATCGGCATCGGTTACGAAAACGTCGACCTGGGCCTCAACACGACCCTGACGGTCTACCAGACCGACTACAAGGACAAGATCAACCGCACCGGCCGCGTCTGCCAGCCGAACGTGCCCTGCGTGTACAACGGCACCACCTACCCGGCGCACCAGTATGGCTACACCGCCTACGAGAACGTCGACGAGGCAGAGCTGAAGGGCGTGGAGTTCACCCTCGATTACCAGTTGCTCGATAACCTGATGTACCGCCACAGCTACACCTACACCAGCACGGAGCAGAAGACCGGCCAGTACAAGGGCGAGCCGCTCAACGACATGGCCAAGCACATGCTCAATGTGTCGTTGGACTGGCAGACCACGGAGAAATTGAACCTCTGGACCCAGCTCAACTACCGGGGCGAGACATCCGGTCGCTGGCAGACCGGTACCAGCGGCGCGTCCACCAACGGCGTGACCTACCCGTCCTATACCTTCGCCGACGTCGGTCTGGTGTACAGGCCGACCAGGGATCTCAGTCTGAAGTTCGGCGTGTACAACGTCACCAACAAGGAAGTCACCACCGAGGATGACTATGCCTACAACCTCGATGGCAGGCGGTACGTGTTCGGCCTGACGCAGAACTTCTGATCCGCAGCGCCTTAACCAGGCCGCCCAGGAGCCTCTCCGGGTGGCCTTTGCCGCCAGCTCCTGGCGCGTTGCCACGGCATTGCACCGAACATGACGGACACTCAAAAAGCGAGGAAAGCGATATGACGCTGTTCAAGCGTACCCTGACGAACCTGCTGCACCTTGGCGCGCTGATGTGCGCCGTGTCGGCCGCCCAGGCTGCCTACCCACTGGCCATCGAACATGGCCAGGGCACGCTGACACTGACCGAGGCGCCCAAGCGCGTCGCGGTTTTCGATCTGGGCGTGCTCGACACGCTCGACGCCCTTGGCATCGCCGCCGCTGGCGTGCCGCAGATGGCCGGGCCGGCTTACCTGAAAACCCGATACGCAGGACGCGAGAGCGTCAACATCGGCACCCTGTTCGAGCCGGATCAGGCAGCATTGGAACGCCTCAAGCCTGACCTGATCATCATTGGCGGTCGTTCCAGTAATCAGTTCGAGAAGTTGTCGGCACTGGCGCCGACCCTCGATCTGAGCATCGCTCCCGACCAGTTCCTGGCGGGCGTTCAGCGCAATCTGCAGGTGTTGGGCGAAATCTTCGACAAGCAGGCGCAGGCTGCGCAACTGCAAGCGCAACTGAACAAGGCGCTGGCGGCGGTTCATGCCAAGTCGGCCGGCCTGAGCTCGCTGACGCTGTTCACCGTCAACGACGCGCTGATGCTGCATGCGCCGGGCGAGCGTTTCGGCATGCTCAACGAGGTGCTGGGTACTCGCTCGGTGGTCGAGTCGGTGGACCCGGCGAGCGTGGCACAGGGACGTCCGGCGCCGGATTCGCCAGAGGCCAGGCAGCTGCGCGAGCGGCAGAAGGTACGCCTGGAGGCGGCGTTGCAAGAACAGCCGCAGTGGCTGGTGGTCCTCGACCGTGGTGCGGCGACCGGTGGCGAGGGCAAGGCCGACGAAACCCTGGGCAAGCATGCCGGTATAGCAGCCAGCAAGGCCTGGGCCGATGGCAAGGTGTTCCATCTCGAGCCGGCGACCTGGTACATCGCCACTGGTGGCTACCAGGGGCTGATGAGCACCCTGAAGGCTTTTGCTGCCGCGCAATAAAGGAAGTGGCGTGGCCCGGATGCCGTCCGGGCCACCCTCAGGCAACCTCGCATAGCATTCGGGTCAAGGCTCGATCACGTCCTGCAACCGATCATGGCGTGATGAAGCGACGGGTTCGGCGTATCATGATGCCCCTTCGCCTCAGTCTGGATTCGAGCGACCCATGACCCTGCAATTCCCCACCATTGCCGACTGCATCGGCAATACCCCCCTGGTGCGCCTGCAGCGCCTGGGCGGTGAAACCAGCAACACCCTGCTGGTCAAGCTGGAAGGCAACAACCCGGCCGGTTCGGTCAAGGATCGTCCGGCCTTGTCGATGATCAACCGCGCCGAGCTGCGTGGCGATATCCGGCCCGGCGATACCCTGATCGAAGCCACCAGCGGCAATACCGGCATTGCCCTGGCCATGGCGGCGGCGATCAAGGGCTACAAGATGATCCTGATCATGCCGGACAACTCCACCGCCGAGCGCAAGTGGGCGATGACCGCCTATGGTGCCGAGCTGATCCTGGTCAGCAAGGAAGAGGGCATGGAAGGCGCTCGTGATCTGGCCGAGCGCCTGCAGGCCGAAGGGCGTGGCAAGGTGCTCGACCAGTTCGCCAACGGTGACAACCCCGAGGCGCACTACAGCGGTACCGGCCCGGAAATCTGGCGCCAGACCGGCGGCACCATCCCCCACTGCATCAGCTCCATG
>CAMPIF010000185.1 GCA_946886245.1 Ectopseudomonas composti
CCTTTGACCGCAATAGGATCGGACAACAGGCTTGCGGCCGAACATAGGATCTACGCGCCTGCAGCGCCAGACACGGAAATGAAAAAGGGGATGCCTAGGCATCCCCTTTTTACTTGCCGCAGGAGTATCAAGCCTGAGGCTTGACCTCCTCCTTGTCGGCTTGCGTTTCTTCTTCCGGCTGCGCTTGCTCTGCCGCATCGCTCACGCTTTGCTCGTTGACGATAACGGTGGCTTCGGCTTCGGCTTCGGCGACCGGCTCGACCGCAGGAGCGGTTTCTGCTGCTGGCGCTTCGGCTTCTGCCGGGGCGCTTGCTTCAGCGACCGGAGCGGCGTCGACTACCGGGGCAGCTTCTACAACCGGGGCTGCAGTGGCGGCCTGCGCAGCTTCGCGCGCCAGGCGCTCTGCTTCACGCTGACGACGACGCACTTCGCGCGGGTCGTTCGGCGCACGGCCGGTAGCGTTGGCCGGCACTGCGGCAGGGGTTTCGGCGACAGGGGCTTCTACGGCGGGCAGCGGCTCCTGTGCGGCTTCTGCAACTGGCTCAGCTTGAACGAGCGGCTCGGCAACTGGCGCTTCAACGACAGCAGGTGTTTCGACTACGGCCGGTTCTGCCTCAACTGCTTTCTCTGCAACCGGAGCGGTTTCGACCACTTCGCTCACTACTGCCTCGGCTTGCGCCTCGACGGGTTGAGCGGCTGGGGCGGCTTCAACCTGTACCGCTGGAGCTTCAATGGCCGGAGCCTCGCTGGCCACGGTGTCGCTGCTGTCGACGCTTTCTGCAACCGCCGCGGCGGCAGTAGCTACTGCGACCGGGGTGACTGCCTGGGCTTCGTTACCGGCCGCTTCGCTGTTTTCGGCGCTTTCGATCAGGTTGCCATCGGCATCACGCTGACGTTCGCGACGATTGCTGCGACGACGTTGACCGCGGGAGCGGCGACGCGGACGCTCGCCATCGTTGCTGTCCTGTTCGTCGTCCTGCATCTGCTCTTCGTTCGGCAGTGCTTCGTCCTGCAGGGCCTCGGCCTGCTCGGCACGCGGCTGGCGCTCTTCACGCGGTTGACGCTGACGCTCCTGACGTTCACCACGCGGCGGGCGCTCGGCACGCTCTTCGCGTTGCTCGTTACCAGCATCGGCATCGAGTGGTTCACGCAGTTCACGTACACGCTCTTCACGCGGGGCACGTTCTTCGCGCGGCTTGCGCTCACGGCGATTTTCCTGGCCTTCACGCGGCTCGCGTGGGGCGCGCTCTTCACGCGGAGCACGCTCTTCGCGAGGTTGGCGCTCTTCGCGCGGTTCGCGGGCCGGACGCTCTTCACGTGGGGCGCGCTCTTCGCGAGGCTTGCGCTCTTCATCGCGGCGACCGCCACGGTTGCGGCTCTGCTGACGACCGTTGCGGCGCTCTTCGCGTGGCGGACGCTCGTTGCTCTTCTTCTCGACTACTGCAGGCTGGGCTTCTTCTTCCTTGCCGGCGAAGAGGCTGACCAGGGACTTCACCAGGCCTTTGAACAGGCTAGGCTCAGGCGCCTTGGTCGGAGCCAGCGGTGCCTGCGGCTCGACAGCGGCTGGGGCACTGCTGCGCGGCGCAGCCTTGATTGCGGCTTCCTGGCGAACCAGGGTGCGCGTGGCGGCGGCTGGCTGGGCAGCGGTTTCTTCGGTTTCCGCAGTGGCGGCGATTTCGTAGCTGGTCTGGCCGCTCAGGGCTTCCGGGCTATCGTCACGCAGGCGCTGCACTTCGAAATGCGGCGTTTCCAGGTGGTCGTTCGGCAGGATCACGATGCGCGCACGGGTACGCAGTTCGATCTTGGTGATCGAGTTGCGCTTCTCGTTGAGCAGGAAGGCGGCGACCGGGATCGGCACCTGGGCGCGGACCTCGGCGGTGCGATCCTTCAGCGCTTCTTCTTCGATCAGGCGCAGGATGGCCAGCGACAGGGATTCGACGTCACGGATGATGCCTTGACCGTTGCAGCGCGGGCAGACGATGCCGCTGGTTTCACCCAGGGACGGACGCAGACGCTGACGGGACATTTCCAGCAGGCCGAAGCGCGAGATACGGCCGACCTGAACGCGGGCGCGGTCGGCTTCCAGGGCTTCACGCACCTTCTCTTCGACGGCGCGCTGGTTCTTCGCCGGGGTCATGTCGATGAAGTCGATGACGATCAGGCCGCCGATGTCACGCAGGCGCAACTGGCGGGCGATTTCTTCGGCCGCTTCCAGGTTGGTCTGCAGGGCGGTTTCCTCGATGTCGCTGCCTTTGGTGGCGCGCGCCGAGTTGATGTCGATGGACACCAGGGCTTCGGTCGGGTCGATGACGATGGAACCACCGGACGGCAGCTTCACTTCACGCTGGAAGGCGGTCTCGATCTGGCTTTCGATCTGGAAACGGTTGAACAGCGGCACGCTGTCTTCGTACAGCTTGATCTTGCTGGCGTACTGCGGCATGACCTGTTGGATGAAGGAAAGCGCTTCGTCCTGGGCTTCGACGCTGTCGACCAGTACTTCGCCGATGTCCTGGCGCAGGTAGTCGCGGATGGCGCGGATGATCACGTTGCTTTCCTGGTAGATCAGGAAGGGCGCGGCGCGATCGAGCGAGGCTTCTTTAATGGCGGTCCAGAGTTGCAGCAGGTAATCGAGGTCCCACTGCATTTCTTCGCTGGAGCGACCGAGGCCGGCGGTGCGCACGATCAAACCCATGTCGCTTGGCGCGACCAGGCCGTTCAGCGCTTCGCGTAATTCATTGCGCTCTTCACCTTCGATGCGGCGGGAAATGCCGCCGGCACGCGGGTTGTTCGGCATCAGCACCAGGTAGCGGCCGGCCAGGCTGATAAAGGTGGTGAGGGCGGCGCCTTTGTTGCCACGCTCTTCCTTTTCGACCTGAACGATGACTTCCTGGCCTTCCTTGAGCACGTCTTTGATGTTGACGCGGCCTTCGGGGGCCTTGCTGAAGTATTCGCGGGAAATTTCTTTGAGGGGCAGAAAACCGTGGCGTTCGGAGCCGAAGTCGACGAAGGCGGCTTCCAGGCTAGGTTCGACGCGGGTGATGCGGCCTTTATAGATGTTGGCCTTTTTCTGCTCGCGAGCGCCCGATTCTATGTCCAGGTCATACAGGCGTTGGCCATCGACCAGGGCAACACGCAACTCTTCGGGTTGAGTAGCGTTAATCAGCATTCTTTTCATGTAGTACCGTCGGTTTCCAGTGCTGCTGGAAGCGGCGTTCGGTACACACGACTCTCAGGGGTCGGTGTCAGGCGCGTCAGAAACGGTCGTAAAGCGTTCCATTGTCTAGCGGCAATCAGCCAGTTGGGCTGGGCCGCGACGGACGTCTCCTGCTCGCTGTTGTGACAGAAAGCATTAAGTCAGGAGGAGGAATCAGCTGTTGGTAGCGGACGAGATAAAGCGTCTGGTTTAAAGCTACGCAGACCAACAGTTGTACATCTCCACCCTACACGTATCGCTGAAAATCGGGTGCCGCACGCTGAATCCGTAGCGGGTTGGCAATTACCGCACTCATCCAAAGGGGGCGAGTGCGCATCATGGCTTAAAGGCTTTATTTCCGAGTGCTTCGAGCGGCCTTTGTGGCCTATCAATCTCTGAAGAACCCGTCGGACGGCCTTACGTCCTGAATGGGTTGCATCGGTTGGGGATGGCAGTTTTGGCGATCATCCGCAAACCGGACCGCTTTTGGCGGCGTTCGCGACTATAGCAGTAATGATTAAGTGCTTCAATTCCATAAAAAATTGTTATGATTGCGGGATGACTACTCCTGCCTCTCCAACCTCCGGCGTTCAGCTGATCGAGGTTGCACCGGAACTCGCCGGCCAACGCATCGACAACTTCCTCAGGACACAGCTCAAGGGCGTGCCCAAGACCCTGATCTACCGCATTCTGCGCAAGGGCGAAGTGCGTGTTAACAAGGGGCGGATCAAGCCCGAGTACAAGCTCCAGGCGGGTGACGTGGTGCGCGTGCCGCCGCTGCGCCTGGCTGAGCGCGATGAGCCCGAGCCGCTGGCGCAGGGGCTGCTGCAGCGCCTCGAAGCCGCCATCGTTTATGAGGACAAGGCGCTGATCGTGCTGAACAAGCCGGCCGGTATCGCCGTGCATGGTGGTAGCGGCTTGAATTACGGTGTGATCGAGGCGTTTCGCCAGTTGCGTCCCGATGCCAAGGATCTGGAACTGGTGCACCGCCTCGATCGCGATACCTCCGGCCTGCTGATGATCGCCAAGAAGCGCAGCATGCTGCGCCACCTGCACGAAGCGCTGCGCGGCGATGGCGTAGACAAGCGCTATATGGCGTTGGTGCGTGGCCACTGGGCGACCGCCAAGAAGCAGATCGCCGCGCCGCTGCTGAAAAGCAACCTGCGCTCCGGCGAGCGTATGGTCGAGGTGAATCCCGAGGGCAAGGAGGCGCTCACGGTATTTCGCGTGCTGCGCCGTTTCGGTGAGTTCGCCACGCTGGTCGAAGCCAGGCCGATCACTGGTCGTACCCATCAGATTCGTGTGCACGCCCAATATGCGGGTCATGGTATCGCCGGCGACAGCAAATATGGCGACGACGACTTCTCCCGCGAAATTCGCGAGCTGGGCGGTAAACGCCTGTTCCTGCATGCCTATGAGTTGCACGTGCCGCTGCCCGATGGTGGCGTGCTGAAGCTCGAGGCGCCGGTGGATGAGATGTGGGCCAAGACCCTGGAGCGTCTGAGTGCCTGATTATCAACTGCTGATCTTCGACTGGGATGGCACGCTGGTGGACTCCATCGGTCGTATCGTCGAGGCCATGCATCGCGCGGCAGATGTGGCGGGCGTGCCGCGCTGCACGGATGTCGAGGTGCGCGGGATCATTGGTTTGGAGCTGGGTGTGGCAATTCGCACGCTTTACCCGGAACTCGATGAACCGCTGCGAATCGAAACCATCCGGCGTGCCTACAGTGAGCAGTATCTGGCGCTGGAAACCGAGCCGTCGCCGCTGTTCGAAGGCGTGCGCGAGTCGCTCGAAGTCTTTCGTGATCAGGGTTATCGTCTTGCCGTGGCCACTGGCAAGGGGCGCAAGGGGTTGCATCGAGTGCTGGCTGACAAGGGGTGGCTGGATTACTTCGATATCACTCGTTGCGCTGACGAGACTGCGAGCAAGCCCGATCCTTTGATGCTTCATGAGATTCTTGCGCATTGTCGGGTGCAGCCCGAGCGTGCGCTGATGGTGGGGGATTCGACCTTCGATCTGCTGATGGCGCGCAATGCCGGAATGGATGCGGTGGCGGTCGGTTTCGGTGCGCAACCATTGTCGGTGCTGCGCGAGTGCTCGCCGCGTTTGGCGATCAATGAATCCAATGAGCTGCGTGCATGGCTGGAAGGCCGTCATGCGCAGCGTCCTGCAGAGGTGAGTGAGCATGTCGGATGAGTGGAAGTCATCGTCTTCGTCGGGCGAGGATGCCAAGAGCTGGAAGTTGCTGGAAAAGGCACTGCTTTCCAGTGTTCAGGAGCAGCGTCGTTCGCGTCGCTGGGGCATCTTTTTCAAACTGCTGACCTTTATCTATCTGTTCGGTGCGCTGGCGCTGGTGCTGCCTGCACTTGATCTGAAAAAAGCCTCGACCACCGAGGCGCATACCGCGCTGATCGAAATTCGCGGCATGATCGCTGATCGTGAAGAAGCCAGTGCCGACAAGGTGGTGGGCAGCCTGCGCGCCGCCTTCGAGGACACCAATACCAAGGGTGTGATCCTGCGCATCAACAGCCCAGGCGGCAGCCCGGTGCAGTCCGGCTACATCTATGACGAGATCCGTCGTTTGCGCGGCGAATATCCGCAGACCAAGGTCTATGCGGTGATCAGTGATCTGGGTGCCTCCGGTGCCTACTACATCGCCAGTGCGGCTGATGAGATCTATGCCGACAAGGCCAGCCTGGTCGGCTCCATTGGTGTCACGGCGGCCAGTTTCGGCTTTGTTGAAACCATGCAGAAGCTTGGCGTGGAGCGCCGCGTTTACACCTCGGGCGAGCACAAGGCGTTTCTCGATCCGTTCCAGCCGCAGAAGGAAGAGGAAACCCGCTTCTGGAAAGGGGTGCTGGACACGACTCATCGCCAATTCATCGAAAGCGTGAAGCAAGGGCGCGGTGAGCGTCTCAAGGCTGACGAGCATCCCGAGCTGTTCTCGGGGTTGGTCTGGTCGGGTGAGCAGGCGCTGCAGTTGGGGTTGGTCGATGCGCTGGGCAGTGCCAGCTATGTGGCGCGTGAGGTGATTGGCCAGAAAGAGATGGTCGACTTCACTCAGCGTGATACGCCATTCGATCGCTTCGCCAAGCGCCTGGGTACCAGTGTGGCGGATCGCATCGCGCTGTGGATGGGCTTTCAGGGGCCGACACTGCGCTGATGTATACGAAGAAGGCCCGCGTAGCGGGCCTTCTTCATTGATGGCTCAAGGACTCTCGACGCCTTCGTTCAGTAGCATGTCCACCAGGCGAATCAGCGGCAGGCCGATCAGGCTGGTGGCGTCTTCGCCTTCGGTGCTGCGAAACAGGCTGATGCCCAGGCCTTCCGATTTGAAGCTGCCGGCGCAGTCGAATGGTTGCTCGCGTTGCAGATAGCGCAAGATTTGCTCGTCGCTAAGTTGACGGAAGTGCACGGTGAAAGGCACGCAGTCCACCTGGCACCTGCCGCTACTGGTGTTGAGCAGCGCCAGGCCGGTGAGGAAGGTGACGCTGCTGCCGCTGGCGGCGCGCAGCTGTTGCTGGGCTCTCGGCAGGTCGTGGGGTTTGCCGAGTATTTGTCCATCGCCGAGTACGGCGACCTGGTCCGAGCCGATGATCAGATGCTCAGAATGGCTGGTGGCGAGGGCGCGGGCCTTTTCTTCGGCCAGGCGCTTGACCAGGTCGATGGCTGCTTCACCGGGCAGGCGGGTTTCGTCGATGTTCGGCGACTGCCAGGTAAAGGGCAGTTGCAGGCGGTCGAGCAGCTCGCGACGGTAGGGGGAGCTGGAGGCGAGCAGCAGCGCAGGCATGTTCTCTTCCTTTATATGGGGGTGAGAAATTCTACTGATCGCAACTGCTTGAAGACAGGCTGAATTTCCTTTGACATGGGCGGGGTGCATCCCTAGAATGCTGCGCCTATGTTGAATGGGCCGATTCCACCTCACGTTGATCCGCGCAAGCTCGCCGACCGCGAAGCTACCCTAGAGGGGCAGCTCGAACTGGCCAGCCTGCCGCGTCTCTGCGACCCGCTTTCCGATACGGTTGGCACGGTGCAGGCGAAGTTTCATTTCGCCCGTGACGAGCAGAAAACTGTGGTCATCCGCAGTGAGCTCGAGGTTGAGGTCAAAATGGTCTGCCAGCGTTGTCTGGAGCTGGTCGCGCTACCCATCCGCAGCGAATGTGAATACGCCGTGGTTCGGGTTGGAGCGAACACTCAGTCCTTGCCTAAGGGCTACGACGTGCTGGAAGTGGGCGAAGAGCCGCTGGAGCTGCTTGGTCTGGTCGAGGAAGAGTTGCTTCTCGCCTTACCCATCGTTCCTGCTCATGCCCCAGGTGATTGCCAGCAGCCGGACGGTCTCGATGAGCCCGAGCCAGGCGAGGACGAGGTATCGCGGTCCAACCCGTTCAGTGTATTGGCGCAGTTAAAGCGTGACCCAAACGTTTAGGAGTTAATCAATTATGGCTGTTCAGCAGAACAAAAAATCCCGCTCCGCCCGCGACATGCGTCGTTCGCACGACGCCCTCGAGGCCAGCACCCTGTCCGTAGAGAAGAGCACCGGTGAAGTTCACCTGCGCCACCACGTTTCTCCGGAAGGCGTGTACCGCGGTCGCAAAGTGATCGACAAGGGCGCTGACGAGTAATCCTTGTCTGCCTCGATCATCGCGATTGATGCAATGGGTGGGGACTTCGGTCCCCACTGCATTGTTCC
>CAMPIF010000186.1 GCA_946886245.1 Ectopseudomonas composti
TATCTTGATAATCCACTTAACAGATATTGTTGCCGCGAATAGAATGCTGCGCAATCGCGTCTTTGGCGCTGAAGTTCTTCGAGGAAATCATCATGAGCAATATGAACGTCGAGCGCGTGCTCAGCGTCCACCACTGGAACGATACGCTGTTCAGCTTCAAGTGCACCCGTGATCCGGGCCTGCGCTTCGAGAATGGCCAGTTCGTGATGATCGGCCTGCAGCAGGACAATGGCCGCCCGCTGATGCGCGCCTACTCCATCGCCAGCCCGAACTGGGAAGAGCATCTGGAGTTCTTCAGCATCAAGGTGCCGGACGGCCCGCTGACCTCGCGGCTGCAGCACCTCAAGGAAGGCGACGAGATCATCATCAGCAAGAAGCCCACCGGCACGCTGGTGCTCGATGATCTCAACCCCGGCAAGCACCTCTATCTGCTCAGCACCGGCACCGGTCTGGCGCCGTTCATGAGCGTGATCCAGGACCCGGAAACCTACGAGCGTTTCGAGAAGGTGATCCTGGTACACGGCGTGCGCTACGTGAACGAAGTGGCCTACCGCGAGTTCATCACCGAGCACCTGCCGCAGAACGAATTCTTCGGTGATGCGCTGAAGGACAAGCTGATCTACTACCCGACCGTGACCCGCGAGCCGTTCGAGAATCAGGGCCGTCTGACCGACCTGATGCGCAGTGGCAAACTGTTCGCCGATATCGGCCTGCCGCCGATCAACCCGCAGGACGACCGCGCCATGATCTGCGGCAGCCCGAGCATGCTCGACGAAACCAGCGAAGTGCTCGACAGCTTCGGTCTGAAGATTTCCCCGCGCATGCGTGAGCCGGGTGACTACCTGATCGAGCGCGCCTTCGTCGAGAAGTAAGCGCCTCCGTTAAACGACAAAGCCGCCCCATGGGCGGCTTTGTCGTTGTAGGGTGCGCCGTGCGCACCGAGCTGTTGCTCGTTGGAGCGCGAGGCGCACGGCCTGGGCGGCCCCATGACACCCTACGGCTTTAGCATCTCGTAGCCCGGATGCAATCCGGGGAGGATGTGATGCGATCTCCCGGATTTCATCCGGGCTACGGGCCACACAGCGTCTTACAAGCGTTTGGCGTCGATGATCAATACCGGCTCGCGCGGTACGTTCTGGTGCATGCCGCGGTTGCCGGTGGGCACCTGGGCGATCTTGTCCACCACGTCCATGCCACGGGTCACCTTGCCGAACACGGCGTAGCCGAAGTCGCGCGAGCTGTGGTCGAGGAAGGCGTTGTCCTTGTGGTTGATGAAGAACTGGCTGGTGGCCGAGTCGCGTACCTGAGTACGGGCCATGGCCAGGGTGCCACGGACGTTGTGCAGGCCGTTGTCGGCCTCGTTCTTGATCGGGGCCTCGGTGTCCTTCTGGCGCATGTCGGCATCGAAGCCGCCGCCCTGGACCATGAAACCCGGAATCACACGATGGAACTGGGTGCCGGCATAGAAGCCGCTGTCGACGTACTTGAGGAAGTTCTGCGTGCTGATCGGCGCCTTGTCGGCGGCCAGTTCGATTTCCACTTCGCCGAGGCTGGTGGTCAACAACACCTTGGGGTTTTCCGCGGCGAGCAGACTGGTCGACAGTAGCAGGGCGCCGGTGGCGAGAACGAGTTGCTTGAGCATGATGGTCAGTTTTCCTTGTTGGCAGTTTCGCCGAGAAAGGCGAGCAGGGCGTTATTAAAGCGTTCCGGTTGATCCAGCGGTGTGGCGTGGCGCGAGTTTTCGATCACCAGCAGGCGCGCGTTGGGCATTTCTGCCACGTACTCGCGCTTGCGTTCAACTGGCGTGTAGTCGCGGTCGGCGCTGATCACCAGGGTAGGACAGGTGATGCGATCGAGGCGTTCCCGCACGCCCCAGCCGATGATCGCGTCGAGGCTCGCCAGGTAGGCGCGCTTGTCGTTCTGTGGCCAGCGCTCTTCGATCTTGCGCCGCAAATCGGCTTGCTCGGGCTTGGGGAATAGCAGCTTGCCCAGCGCCCTGGCGATGGTTTCCAGGCTGAGCAGGCGCGACAGCGTCCAGCGCTTGCCAATTTCCAGCCAGTCCCGCGCGCTTTTGGCCTTCACCTCCGGGCCGCTGTTGACGATGGTCAGGCTGCGCAACAATTCGGGGCGGTCGACGCCAAACTGGAAGCCGATCATGCCGCCCATGGAGATGCCCACCAGATGCACCGGTGGCAGTTGCAGGTGCTCGATCAGGGCGGCGACATCCTCGGCGAAGTCGGCGATGCGATAAGCCTCGCGCGGCTTGTCCGAGCGGCCGTGGCCGCGAACGTCCAGCGCCAGAACCCGGTAATGCTGAGCGAGCACGGGAATCTGGTATTCCCAGTCGCGCGTGCTAGAGCCCAGCCCATGCACCAGCAGCAGCGGCGCGCCGTGGCCATAGTCCTCGTAGTGCAACTGGCAACCATCGTTGTCGAAATAGGGCATGGAGGCGCTCTCAGTTGGTCGACTGCGGTGCGGCGAAGGGCGCGTCCAGAGGGGCTGCGTCGAAGTTCTTGATCAACTCGATGAGAATCTGTGTGGCCGGGCCGAGCACGCGCTCCTTGTTGCTATAGAGGAAGAAGCGCGGTTTGCGGATAGCGCCCTGAGTCAGCGGCAGAGGTTTCAGCAGCCCATCCTGCAGTTCACGGACGATCAGATGGCGCGGCAGCCAGGCGAAGCCCAGGCCGCTGCCGACGAAGGTGCGCGCAGTCGGCAGGCTGCCCACTGTCCAGCGCTGCTCCGCGCCCAGCCAGCCGGCATCCCGTGGCTGCAGACGGCCGGTGTCGCGGGTGACCACCTGCATCTGGCCTTCGAGATCCTGGAAGCTCAGTTCGCGTTGCAGGCGATGCAGTGGATGTTCCGGGTTGGCGACGGCGACGAACTCCACTTCACCCAGTTCGATGCCGAGGTGGCCAGTGATGTTCAGCGCGCTGATGGCCAGGTCGGCGGTGCCTTCGAGCAGCACTTCCTCGACTCCGGACAGCACCTCCTCGCGCAGGCGCACGCGACAGCCGCGGCTCTGTGGCATGAAGGCGGTCAGAGCGCGGACGATGTTGGCGGTAGGGTAGGCGGCATCCACCACCAGGCGCACTTCGGCTTCCCAGCCCTGTTCCATGTGGTGAGCCAGGTCTTCCAGCTGGCTGGCCTGCTTGACCAGCTGCCGCGAGCGGCGCAGCAGCACGTCGCCGGCCTCGGTGAGCACGGCCTTGCGCCCGTCGATGCGCAGCAGCGGCACGCCTAGCTGTTCCTGCATGCGCGCCACGGTATAGCTGACCGAGGATTGTGAGCGGTGCAGCACGTCGGCGGCCTGGGCGAAGCCGCCCTGATCCACCACGGCCTGCAGCGTGCGCCATTGATCCAGGGTTACGCGGGGTGCTTTCATCACATCATCCTGCTTGAGTCGGCTGTTATCGCCGACGATCTCCACCTACACTGGCGATCCCATGTTGGAGAGCACCGATGAAAAAAATAATCTGCTTGCTGTTCGCCTTTGTGCCGCTGGCCGCCAATGCCTATCCCATCGAGGTGGAAAAACAGTTCAACGGCGCCGAGGTCTCCGCGACCACCCAGGAAATCGACCACAACATGGCGGCGCTGATGCTCTACAACTACGGTCAGAGCGAGGCCGAATGCAGTGCCGTGTTCCGCAATGGTCCCGAGGCGCCACGTACCCGGCGTACCGTATTGGCACCTGGCGGCAGCACCAACATGACGGTCAAGTTCACCCGTAGCGTGATTCGCCTGCGGATCAACCTGACCTGCAACCTGAAGTGATCAAAGCCTAGATGCGACAGCTCGATAAATCAATTTAACCGATATATGTAAGCGGATATTTACGCTTTTTAATCGAATTTAGCATCTCTACTCTGTGCTCCATCGACTCGCAACCCCCTCGATGGAGCCTCAGCCATGTCCCGTATTCTCGTCATCGAAAGCAGCGCCCGCCAGCAAGGTTCGATCTCCCGCGAACTGACCCAGCAATTCATTGCCAACTGGCAGGCCGCACACCCGGCTGATCAGGTCCAGGTACGTGACCTGGCGGCCGAACCGGTTCCGCACCTTGACGCCACGCTGCTCGGTGGCTGGATGACTCCCAGCGAGCAGCAGAGCGATGCCGAGAAAGCGGCCCTGGCCCGTTCCAATCAACTGACCGACGAACTGCTGGGCGCCGATGTGCTGGTGCTGGCTGCGCCGATGTACAACTTCGCCATCCCCAGCACCCTCAAGGCCTGGCTGGACCATGTGCTGCGCGCCGGCCTCACCTTCAAGTACACCGAAACCGGCCCCCAGGGCCTGCTGACCGGCAAGCGCGCCTTCGTGCTCACTGCCCGCGGTGGTATCTACGCCGGTAGCGCGCTGGATCACCAGGAGCCCTATCTGCGCCAGGCACTGGCCTTCATCGGTATCCATGACGTGCAGTTCATCCATGCCGAGGGCCTGAACCTGGGCGCCGAGTTCAGCGAAAAAGGTCTGGCCCAGGCCAAGGCCAAACTGGCTGAAGTCGCCTGATGCCAATCCGACTCTCCTGAGCGCCCGCTGGCGGGCGTGCTATGCCGGTCGCTTCGTGATGAAGTGACCGGTTTTTTTATTGGGCCGGTCAGCAGCGCCCGGCGCATGGATTGTCCGGCGCAGGGGAACGCGCTAAGGTCGCCGCCTTCCTTCGGAGGTGGCTGTGCGATATCTGCTGATAGTGACCCTGCTGTGGGCTTTTTCCTTCAGCCTGATCGGTGAGTACCTGGCCGGTCGGGTCGACAGCTATTTTGCGGTGCTGACGCGCATCGTCATCGCCGGCTTGCTGTTCGTGCCGCTGACCCGTTGGCGCGGTCACGCCCCGGCGTTCGTGCGCGGCATGCTGTTGATCGGCGCCTTGCAGTTCGGCATCACCTACGTCTGCCTGTATTTGAGTTTCTCGGTGCTGACGGTGCCGGAGGTGCTGCTGTTCACCATTCTCACGCCGCTGCATGTGACGCTGATCGAGGATGCCCTCAATCGCAGATTCAACCCCTGGGCGCTGGTCGCCGCGCTGGTCGCGGTGCTGGGCGCCGGGATCATTCGCTACGACGGTATCAGCAGCGGCTTTTTGCTCGGCTTCCTGTTGCTGCAGGTGGCCAACTTCACCTTCGCCGCCGGGCAGGTGCTGTACAAGCATCTGCTGCTCAAACACCCCTCCACCGAGCCGCAGTACAGGCGCTTTGGCTTTTTCTACCTGGGCGCGCTGCTGATCGCGCTGCCGGCCTTCCTGCTGCTGGGAAACGGCGAGCGTCTGCCGAGCACCATGCTGCAGTGGAGCGTGCTGGTCTGGCTCGGTGTGGTGGCGTCCGGATTGGGGCTGTACTGGTGGAACAAAGGTGCCAGCCTGGTCGATGGTGGCACCCTGGCGGTGATGAACAATGCACTGGTGCCTGCCGGCTTGCTGGTCAATCTGCTGATCTGGAATCACGACGCTGACCTGCTGCGTCTGGCCCTGGGCGGTGCCGTGATCGCAGCGTCGCTGCCGCTGGTCCGCCTGGGGCGCACGCGCCGTGCGCCTGCCGAGGTGCACTGATGCAGCTGTCCGGACGAGGTGTGGCGCTATCGGTTGGCGCCTCGATGCTGTTTGCCGTGCTGCCTGGCTACGTGCAGTGGCTGACGCCGCTCGATGGCGTGCAGATATTCGCTCAGCGCGTGCTCTGGTCGATTCCCCTGGTCTTGCTGCTGGTGCTGCTGGCACGGCAGACCACCTTGCTGCGCGAGACCTTCGTGCGTCTGCGCCGCGAACCGCTGTTGTTGGCTGCCTGCCCGCTGGCGGCGGCGTTGATCGGCGTGCAGTGGGGGCTGTTTCTCTGGGCGCCATTGGCCGGGCACATGCTGGAAGTGTCCATGGGCTACTTCCTTCTGCCCTTGGCGATGGTGCTGACTGGCCGGCTGTTCTATGGCGAGCGCCTGCGCCCGCTGCAGCAGCTGGCGGTGACCTGCGCCATGCTCGGCGTGCTGCATGAGTTGTGGCGTACCCAGGCGTTCTCCTGGCTGACGCTGATCACCGCGCTGGGTTACCCGCCTTACTTCATGCTGCGCCGCTGGATGCGTCTGGATGCGTTGTCCGGTTTCGTACTGGAGATGCTGGTGCTGGCGCCGTTGGCGATCTGGCTGATCGTCGCGTACGGACCGGTGGGGGCGTTCAGCGATCGTCCCTGGCTATGGCTGCTGGTGCCGGTGATGGCGCTGATCGGCACCCTGGCGTTCGCCGCCTACATGGCATCGAGCCGGCTGTTGCCATTGGGGCTGTTCGGCATTCTCAGTTATGTCGAGCCGGTGCTGTTGTTCGCCGTGGCGTTGCTGGTGCTGGGCGAGCGCTTCGACAGCGGGCAATGGCTGACGTATCTGCCGATCTGGGGAGCCGTGCTGCTGGTCGGTTGGGACAGCGCTCGGCTGCTGCGCAAGCAGCAGCGCGAGAGCATCAGGCCACGTTGAAACGCGGCGCGGGGATCTGCGTCGGCACGTTGGCCTGCTTCTGCACCCGATAGTGCACCTGCAAGGTGCCACTGTTGAAGCGGCGTTGGTCGCTCAGGGTCAGGCTGCGCTCCATGCCCGTGGCCAGAAGCGGGATACCGGCGCCGAGCAGGTGCGGTACCAGGTTGATCACCACCTCGTCGATCAGGCCTGCGGTGTAGCAATTGCCTGCGAGCAGGCTGCCACCGACCAGCCAGATACGCTGGAAGCCGGCCTCGCTCAAGGCAGCCACGGCTTGCCCAGGTGTGCAGTGGGTCAGCTGGATTTCGTCTGCGGCACGCGGCAGGGCCAGGCGGGTCAGGACCACGCAGGGTTTGCCGGGGTAGGGCCATGGGCCGCCGCGCTTGAGTAGCGCTTCGTAAGTGCCTCGGCCCATCAGCAGCGCGTTGATGCCGGAGTAGAAGTACTGGAAGGCGTACTCTTCATCGGCCTGACGTAGCGAGTCGAACCAGTCGATGCGCCCATCGGGGCGAGCGATGTAGCCATCGAGGCTCGAAGTGACGTGATAGATCAGTGACGGGTTCATCATTGCACCTCGAACAGACCATCTGAAAATTGGAGTGGCGCCGCCGAGACAAGTTCGTCGCGCGCCGTACCGCTTGTCGGATGGCCGCGCAATAATCTCTCAGTCCAGAACGTTGCGCAGGATTTCGTAGACGATCCCGGTCGCGATGGCGACCAGCACCACGTCACGGCCGATCTGCTTCCATTCGTAGCCCTCGTAATGGGGCAGGCGCGAGGTCAGGCGGCTGTCGAAGTTCTTGGCGATACCCGGTGGCAGCGGCTTACCGCGAGCCAGGTTCTTGGCGATGCCCGGTGGCAGGGAGGAGGTCGGGCCGATCAGCTGACGATTGTCGCCGAGGATGATGCGCACCCTTCCGACATCCACGGTCGGGCCGCGCAGATCGATCTGGACGCCATCATGCTGGCCCGGTTTGCCTTTGCCGTGAGGCGGGTTGGCAAGCACTGGCGCTGCGGCCAACAGGAGGCACAGGCCGATACTGAGAGTGGTCTTGGGATTGCTGGGCATGGGGCAGCGCTCTTCGGGTGGTGATGCAGATTGGATATCCAGGCGCGCTCCCGGTTCCGCTCCGCTTCTGCCGGATAGCGGCTCCAGGCAGCCGTTCGTCGTCGCCTGGACGCGAGTTTCATGCAAAGAAATTCGGCCCCGGCGGCGGAAACCGTTAGGCTATGCATCGTTTTGTCGATTTCTTTGAGGTAGTGCCCCCGTGTTTGCCCAATTCGCCCTGCATGAACGCCTGCTGAAAGCCGTGGCCGAGCTTAATTTCGTCGAGCCGACTCCGGTGCAGGCGGCAGCGATTCCGCCTGCGCTGGAGGGCAAGGACCTGCGG
>CAMPIF010000187.1 GCA_946886245.1 Ectopseudomonas composti
AAGGTGGTGCTCTAACCAACTGAGCTATGTGCCTCCGATGGGTGCGCATTCTACGCGGATCTTTTTGGCCGTCAACAGGTTTTTTCGCTAACTCACTGAAATAGGCCAATTTTTTATCGAAATCGGATCGTTGAATATTTTGCACGGGCACTAGCCGGCTATTTTCAACTCAGGTAGCATCGGATCATTCGTAAAAAATAAAGAACAGAGGTTCAAGATGGCGCACACGGCATATCCACAATCCTATTACGCCGCTTCAGCCAACCCCGTCCCGCAACGCCCTGCCCTGCAAGGCGAGGTGGAAACCGATGTATGCATCATCGGCGCGGGTTACACCGGCCTGTCCACTGCACTGTTTCTGCTGGAAAACGGTTTCAAGGTGAGCATCGTCGAAGCGGCCAAGGTCGGCTTCGGCGCATCGGGTCGCAATGGCGGACAAATCGTCAACAGTTACAGCCGCGACATCGACGTCATCGAACGCACCGTCGGCCCCAAGCAGGCACAACTGCTCGGGCAGATGGCGTTCGAAGGTGGCCGCATCATCCGTGAGCGCATCGCCAAGTACGACATCCAGTGCGACCTGAAGGACGGCGGCGTGTTCGCGGCGCTGACGGCCAAGCAGATGGGCCATCTGGAATCGCAGAAGAAGCTGTGGGAGCGCTACGGCCACACCCAGCTGGAGCTGATGGACGCCAAGCGCATTCGCGAAGTCGTCGCCACCGAGAACTATATCGGCGGCATGCTGGACATGAGCGGCGGTCACATTCATCCGCTGAACCTGGCGCTGGGCGAAGCCGCTGCGGTGGAATCGCTGGGCGGCGTGATCTATGAACAGTCGCCTGCTACCCGTATCGAGCGCGGTGCCAACCCGGTGGTGCACACCCCGGAAGGCCGCATCAAGGCCAAGTTCGTGGTGGTCGCCGGTAACGCCTACCTGGGCAATCTGGTGCCGGAGCTGGCGTCCAAGTCGATGCCGTGCGGCACCCAGGTGATCACCACCGAGCCGCTGTCCGACGAAGTCGCTGCCAGCCTGCTGCCGCAGGACTATTGCGTGGAGGACTGCAACTACCTGCTCGACTACTACCGCCTGACCGGCGACAAGCGCCTGATCTACGGCGGTGGCGTGGTCTATGGTGCGCGCGACCCGGCCAACATCGAGGCGATCATCCGGCCGAAGATGCTCAAGACCTTCCCGCAGCTGAAGAACGTGAAGATCGACTTCGCCTGGACCGGCAACTTCCTGCTGACGCTGTCGCGACTGCCGCAAGTGGGCCGCATCGGCGACAACATCTATTACTCGCAAGGCTGCAGTGGCCATGGCGTGACCTACACGCACCTGGCGGGCAAGGTCCTCGCCGAAGCGCTGCGCGGCCAGGCCGAGCGTTTCGATGCCTTCGCCGGGTTGCCGCACTACCCCTTCCCGGGCGGCCGGATGTTCCAGGTACCCTTCAGCGCCATCGGCGCCTGGTACTACACGCTGCGCGACAAGCTCGGCGTGTGATCAGCCTGCACATCGATGAAAACGGCGCCCTCGGGCGCCGTTTTCATGTGCATCATGGGCAGACCGACAAGGCCTGACACTGTCCACCGGAATCACTGGCCTTCGGCGGTGCAGCGAAGCGTGCATCATCCGGTGCCAGCCGCTGCGCACAGGCCTGTGCCTTCTGCGCCTCAGAGGCACAACCCTGCTCGCCCAGCACCTGCGACAGGTTGAACCAACCGGCAGCGAAATCCGGCTCGCGCTCCAGGCTCTCACGCAATGCCTGCTCGGCGCCCTTGCGATCACCCTCGGCATAGTGGCTGTTGCTCAGGGCGAACCAGGGCAGCGCCTGCTCCGGCCAGGCTTCGCTGGCACGGCGATAGGCACGCCGCGCAGTCTGGGCATTGCCGGTTTGCTCGAGGTCGTTGGCAGCCTTCATCCAGACCTGCATATCGGCTTGCGCCGGCAGGCGCTCGGGCGGCAGGGTCACGACCGCCCAACGCCCGCCGCGCTCCCAGGTTCTGTCGAAACTGGCGAAGCTGTCTTCGAGCCGGCGCGTGGTGGCAGAACGCAGAATCAGCGTGCGCTCACGACGGTCGTAACCGACCACCACTGCGAAATGCCACTGCGGGTAGAAGTCGAACGCCAGGTTCTGCAGCACCAGCACCGGATTGCCAGCGGCCACTTCGGCCAACACGGCCTCCAGGCGCGGCTGCAGCGGATACACCAGCATTTCGTGATTGCGCGCGGCAGCGACCATCTCGACCTGCAGACTGCCTTCACGGCTGGGGATGTAGACCTTGTCCTTGAGCGCGCCGGGCGTGGTCAGTACGCCACGCTGGTTGAGCATGGTAGCCAAGGCAGCCGGCCCGCACTGGTAGGCGTCCTGAGGGAAGAAGGGAACGTCGGTGAGCTCCACCCGCTCAGGCAAACGCTCGCCCACCGGTGATAACACCGGGGAGCGAGCGCAGGCTGTGAGTAAAACGATCGATGCGATACAGCAGAGGCGAATCAGCGATTTATGCATTTAACGAAACTGAAGATGTTGGTGGCGCACAGCATATCAGTGATGATGAAGATCACCAGAAACAACACGATGATGCCGACCACGCCCGCACCGGCAGGCGCCTGGTCCAGTTGCTGGTTGAACTGCGCCAGCTCGGCCGGGGTCAGGCTGGCGATGCGCGACTCGACCTGATCACGCTCGACGCCCATCGACACCAGTTTCTCCTTCACCTGCTCGTCATCGAGCATGGCCATCAACTGCTCCTGATCCACCTTGTGCTGCTGCTCGGCGATCACCTCGTGGGTGCCGACCATCGCCGCATTCGCGGCAGGAATCTGCACCACCAGCAGCAGGTGAAACAGCGCGGTAATCGCGGCCAGGCGGCGCATGACGGGGTTCATGGAAATTGTCATTGTGGTTATCTCCTGAGGGACGAGGTAGCCAATAGACAGCATGCAAATCGCCCAGGTTCACTCCACCAGTCTGCGCTCGTTCACGTTTCCATCAGAAGCTGGCTGAGCACCGCACGCAGCTTGCCTGGCTTGACCGGTTTGTTCAGCAGCGGCGCGCCCAGCGCCTGCAACTCGCGCCGGCAGTCATCGCTGCGATCGGCACTGATGATCAGCGCCGGGATCGGTCTGGAAAATTCGTCACGCAATTGCTGTATCACCTGGCAGCCGAGCACACCGTGATCGAGGTGAAAATCGGCCAGGATCACCTCCGGCGCCCGTCCCTGCAATCGCTGCAAGGCCTCAGACAGATCCACTGCCGTGACCACCTCGCAGCCCCACTGCCCAAGCAGCGCGGCCATGCTGTGGAGGATGTCGACCTCGTTGTCGATCACCAGCAAACGCCGGCCCGGCAACGGATTGCCGAGCACGGGCTGCGCGATCGACGGTACCTGGCGCTGTGGCCGCGTCTGCGCCAGCGGCACACGAATGCTGAACACCGAACCGAGCCCGGGCTGTGAGCGAACCTGCACCGGATAGCCCAGCATGCGCGCGATGCGCTCGACGATGGCCAGACCCAGACCAACGCCCTTGCGCTGCGCGGCGCGCCCGACTTCGAGCTGATTGAATTCGAGGAAGATCTTGTCCAGTTGATCGGCCGCGATACCGCGACCGCTGTCCCACACTTGCAGCTCGACGAATGCGCCACGGCGCCGCGCACCGAGCAGTACGCCGCCGCGCTCGGTGTAGCGGCAGGCGTTGCTGAGGAAGTTGCGCAGGATGCGCGTCAACAGTCGGAAATCGGTGCTTACCGCGTAGTCGGCGATGCGTACGCGCAGACGCAAACCATGGGCGCTGGCGACGCTGTCGAATTCCGAGGCCAACGGCGCCAACAGCTCTTCGAGGCGATAGACATCGACATCCGGTTTGATCGCCGCCTGATCCAGTTTGGAGATATCCAGCAGGTCGGCCAGCAGATCCTCAGCGCCCTCGAGCGCCAGATGGCTGCGCTCGACCAGATTACGCTCGGCACTCGGCAGCTCACGCTCACGCAGCGTGGAGATCAGCAGGCGCGCGGCATTGAGTGGCTGTAGCAGGTCATGACTGGCGGCGGCCAGGTACTTGTCCTTGCTGCGGTTGGCGGCTTCGGCGGCGTCGCGTGCCTCGCGCAGGGCCAACTCTATGCGCTCACGCTCCTCGATCTGCCGCTGCAGGTTGCGGTTGGATTCGAGCAGTTCATAGGTGCGCGCCGCAACGCGACGCTCCAGTTCGTCGTTGAGTTGTTGCAGACGCTGCTGCGCCTGCTTGCGCTCGGTGATATCGGCAACGAAACCCTCGAAGACGCCCTCGCCTTCGGGCTTGAGCAGCAGATTCATCAGCACGTCGATGGTACTGCCGTCGCGCCGACGCAGACGCGTTTCGTAGCCGAGCAGGGCCTGGCCCTGGCTCAGCCGCTGGCGAATCAGGTCCAGCTCGTCGAAACCGCCAACGAACAGATGCCGGGCCAGATCGCCCAACGACCACAGCACCTCCTGCGGATCGTCATACCCAAGCATGCGCGCCATTGCCGGATTCGCCGCCAGTACGCCGTCCTGCAGGCTCGCCTGGATGATGCCGTGCACGGCGTGCTCGAACAGCCACTTGTAGCGGTTGCGCTCGGTTTCCAGCTCTTCAAGGCGCGCCAGCAGCTCAGGGTAGTGACTCTTGCGCGCCGACTGGCTGCCAAGGCCCAACAACCCGGCCAGCGCATCGTCAGAGCGCCTCGCCATAGACCACCTCGACATCACGCTGGGTCGACTCGCGCGGGTTGGTGAGGATGCACGGATCGTCCATGGCATGGCTGGACAAAAACGGAATATCCGAGGTGCTGACACCGTGCAGACCGAGCGTCTCGCGGAACCCCATGGCGTGCTTGAAGGCGATCAGGTGCTCGACCAGACGCTGGCGAATCTGCGCGTGGTTCAGACCACGGCAATCGATACCGAGGGTCTCGGCAATTACCTTGAAGCGCTCCGGCGCGGCGCTGTAGTTGAAGGCCACCACATGCTCGACCAGTACCGCGTTGCACAGGCCGTGTGGCAGGTCGAGGAAGCCGCCCAGGCTGTGGCTCATGGCGTGCACCGCGCCAAGGATCGCGTTGGAGAAGGCCAGGCCGGCCTGCATGCTGCCGAGCATGATCTTCTCGCGCAGAGCGATATCGGCCGGGTTGGCGATCATCTGCACCAGGTTGCCGTTGATCAGGCGCATCGCTTCCAGCGCGTGCGGGTCGGTGAGCGGGCCATTACCGGTAGAGACGAATGCCTCGATGGCATGCACCAGGGCATCGATGCCGGTACAGGCACTGAGGAACGGGTCCATGCTCAGCGTGGTTTCCGGGTCGATCAGGGACACATCCGGCACCACCGCCTTGCTGACGATGGAGAACTTCATCCGCTCCTGCTGGTTGGAGATGATCACGAACTGGGACACGTCGGCCGAAGTGCCGGCGGTGGTCGGAATCAGGATCAGCGGCGGGCTCGGCACGCGGATGGTATCCACGCCCTCGAATTCGAGAATGCTGCGGCCATGGGCGACGACGATGCCGATGCCCTTGGCGCAGTCCATCGGGCTGCCGCCACCGACGGCGACGATGACGTTGCAGCCCTCGCTGCGATACAGCTCGGCGCCTTCCATCACCTCCTCCACGCGCGGGTTGGGCGAGACCCGGGTGTACAGGCAGTAGGCGATGCCCTGAGCCTGCAGACTGGCTTCGATATCGCCGGCCCAACCGGCCGCGACCACGCCGGGATCGGAAACGACCAGTACCTTGCGCGCACCGAAGGTCTTGGCGTAGTTGCCGACGTTATGCCGAGAACCGGCGCCGAAGATGATCTCGGGGGAAACGAATTTTCGTAGCTGACTCAAATCGTGGCTCATGCAACGGCCTGAAATTTCTTGTTATGGAGTGGCGATCAGCCTACTGCATTGCTCGGTTTATGCAATGCGAGCTGCGATCAGCTCAGGTGCTGATAGAAGGCATGTTCGGCGCGCAGCGCCTCGGCCAGATTCGTGGCCTGACGGAAACCATGGCGTTCTTCGGCGAACAGGTGATATTGCACCGGTAAACCGCGTTGGCGCAGCGCCTCGACCATGCTTTCGGTCTGACTCGGCACCACCACGGCATCCATCGCGCCCTGGAAGAAAATCACCGGTGCCTTGATCCGTTCAGCCTGCAACAGGGGTGTGCGATCACGGTAGCGCTCGCCATCCTGCTCGGGATCACCGATCAGCCAGTCCAGATAGTCCGCCTCGAACTTGTGGGTCAGCCTGCGCAGGGCCAGCGGGTCGCTGACTCCGTAGAGGCTTGCGCCGCCGCGTAGCAGCGGCAACTCGACCAGTGCACGCAGCGCACTGAAACCACCCGCACTGCCGCCACGCACGAATACGCGCTGCGGATCGATACGGCCCGCTTCGGCCAGTGCCTCGATGGCGGCGCGAACATCCTGCACCTCCAGCTCGCCCCACTGGCCAGCCAGACGTAGGCGATAGTCACGACCGTAGCCGCTGCTGCCGCGGTAGTTGAGGTCGAGCACGGCGTAGCCGCGTAGCGTCCAGAAGGCGATGCGTGGATCGAACACCGGGTAGCAGGCCGAGGTCGGGCCACCGTGCAGGAAGATCACCAGCGGTGGGCACTCGCAGGTTGATACGGGCGAGTAGAAAAAACCGTGGCTATGTTCGCCCTCACCCACCGCGCAGCTGAATGGCTGAGGCCGTGACAGCTGTTCTTCAGTCAAGGGCTGCTCACCACCGGCGAGTATCCGCACGGTTCCATCGCTGCGGCGAATGGCAAGCACCGCCGACAGACGATCCGGGGCGCCAGCGATGCAGTAGAAGTGCTCGGCATCCGCGGCCAGGCTACGGAAACGGGTAAAGCCTTCAGCCAGTCGCCGCTCTGTGCTTGGCCCACCGTAGGGTGCGCCATGCGCACCAGCGGTCTCGGCGGCAAGAGAATCGGTGCGCGCAGCGCACCCTACGAGAACACCGACGCCCTCCTCGAAACGGGTCAGCAGCAGCTCACCGTTTTCCAGCGGCAGATAGGTTCGGCCGCCCAGTTGCCAGGGCGCCGGGGCGTGATCGCAGGGCGCAGCATCCCACTTCATATCGGCATCGATACACTCGGGCTGCCACCAACCGGCACGGTCGCTCAACGCCCACAATCGGCCCTGCATATCGAAACGCGGCTGCTGCAGGGATCGATCCCCTGCCTCACCAGACAGCACCCGAATGCGCTCGCCGGACTCACGCTGGCACAGGCGCGTGACGACCCAGGGCTGATGTGGTCGATCCCACTCGATCCAGCCCAGACGCTGGCCACCAGGGTCGGCCACCGGCGCAGCGTAGAAATCGGCGCCCTCGACCAATACTTCGCGCTTGCCACCAAGACCGATGCGTACCAGGCGATGCACCACTGCGCCGCCTTCATGGCTTTCCTCTACAGCCAACAGCGCCTGCCAGGCGGGCACGAAGGACAGGTCGCCATAACGGCAGTGAGGCTGATCAGTTATCAGGTAGGGTGCGCCGTGCGCACCGCCGTCCAGGCCAATATCGATGCGATAGACCTGCTGATCACGCTCGTTGACGAAGGCTACGCCCTGCTCCGTAGCACAGCAGGCGCCACCGCCGTATTCATAGACGCGGCTGCGCACGGAAAACCCTGGCGGCGTCAGTTCACACACCACACCGTCGCAGCAGAAGAACAGCCCGCAACGCGCCAGCTGAGGATCGAACGCCACCCACAGCAAACCGCCGTGGGCAGCGTGCAGTTCGGCGAAGTCAGCACTGGCGGCTGCGGCCTGTTCGGCACTCCATATCGCGTCAGAA
>CAMPIF010000188.1 GCA_946886245.1 Ectopseudomonas composti
GACAAGGCCTACATGGAAAAGGAAGACGAGAAGAAGGTCGACCAACTGGCCTACCTGACCAACCAGCGCGTCGAGGTGGCCAAGCAGACCATCGTGCTGCGCAATGCCGAAGCCGAGCTGAAGAATTCCTCGGCGCAGCGCGCCCAGGCCCTGCTCGATGCTCGCGATGCGCAGATCCGCAAGCTGCAGAACAGCCTCGACGCCAAGCAGACCGAACGCGGCACGCTGGTGACCTTCGGTGACGTCCTGTTCGACTTCAACAAGGCCGAACTCAAGAGCAGCGCACTGCCCAACGTCACCGAACTGGCGCGCTTCCTCCAGGAAAACCCGGAGCGTCAGGTGATCGTCGAGGGCTATACCGACAGCGTCGGCTCGGCCAGCTACAACCAGGGCCTGTCCGAGCGACGCGCCGAGTCCGTACGCCGCGCCCTGGTACGCGCTGGCGTAGCGCCGACGCGCATCGTCGCCCAGGGCTATGGCAAGGAGTATCCGGTCGCGGACAACGCCAGCGACTCCGGTCGCGCGCAGAACCGTCGCGTGGAGGTGCCCATCTCCAACGACAACCAGCCGGTCGCTCCACGTTCGGCTACCGGCGCCTGACAGCCAGGCGCAGTGAAGAAACCCGCCTGACGGCGGGTTTCTTTTTTGTCGTAGGGTGCGCCATGCGCACCGGTGGCACCCGCGCCGACGCTTCGGTGCGCACGGCACACCCTACGCAAGCGTTTTGCCTTACTGCTCCAGCGCCGGGGTTTCCTGGCCCATGCAGCGCACAGCCTGCTTCTTGTTGTCCACCAGCACACCGGTCAGCCCCTTCTGCTGCAGATCGAACAACACCAGCACGCCATCGATGCACTGCGCCACCTGGTTGGCCGGTTTCAGCGAGACCTTGTAATCCTCACCCGGTACGGTCTTGAGCATGGTGAAATCGGACAGCAGCAGCGCATCTTCCGGTTTGGCGAAATGCACGTAGCCGTAGTACCAGAGCACGCCGATGGTGCCGACGATGCTGGCGACACCCGTGAAGATGAGGGGGATAGGATTACGTTCGGTCATTGCGGACTCTCTGTTGCGGATTCGGTAGCCGGCCCCTGGCGTTCGACAAAGGCCTGCGGCGCGCTGAAGAACGCCAGCAGCGACTGGCGCCAGGCGGGCTCGGCAAAGGTTTGCACGTGCAGCCCACCGGTCGCCTGAAAGGCGCGTGGCGGGCGCGCAGCTTGATACAAACGCTGGCCATTGGAAAGCGGCACGATCGTATCGTCAATGCTGTGATAGATCAGCAGCGGCAAGCCGGCGAGTCGATCGATGCGGTGAATCGCGCTGTCACCATCCGGCACCAACCAGGACAGCGGCACCTGCAGCGGCCAGGTCAGCCAGGAGGTGCTCAGGGCATGCCGGGCCACGTCGCGATAACTGGCTGGCACACCATCGAGCGCCATGGCCTGCACGCCTGAGCGACGCTCGGGATGCTCGGCCAGGTAGTGCACGGCCAATGCGCCACCGAGGCTCTGCCCCAACACCAACAGCGGCAAGCCCTGCACCTGCGGCGCCTGTTCGAGCCAGGCGAAGGCTGCATCGATATCCTGATAGACCTCCGGCAGTCGCGGCTTGCCTGCGGACAGACCGTAGCCACGATAATCCAGCATCAGCACCTGATAGCCCTGTTCCGGCAGCCAGTGAACGCCACCCAGGTGCCAGGCCAGATTGCCGCCATTGCCATGCAGATGCAGCACCGTGCCCTTGACCTTCACCCCGGCCTTGGCCGGCAGCCACCAGGCATGCAGGCGCGTGCCATCGGCGGCGCGCAGTTCGATATCGCGGTATTCCAGGCCGGCGCGAGCCGGAGTGATGGGCAGGCCAGGTTCCGGGTAGAACAACAGGCCGCTGCAACCAGCCAAGCACAGGCTGGCCAGCAGCAAGGCCAGTACTCGCAGGCTACTTGCCACCGGCGCGCACCTCTTCGCGCGCCTGCACGGTCGCGGCATAGACACGTTCGGCCAGACGCGAGAACGGCAGGCTCTGGATCCACACCGTACCGGTGCCTTTGAGGGTGGTCAGCAAGATGCCTTCGCCACCGAACAGCATGCTCTTGAGGCCGCCGGCCAGGGCGATGTCGTAGTCGATGCCGCTGCTGAAAGCCACCAGGCAGCCGGTGTCCAGGCGCAGGGTTTCGTTGTTCAGCTCCTTGCGGATCACCGTGCCACCGGCATGCACGAAGGCCAGGCCATCGCCTTCGAGCTTCTGCAGGATGAAGCCCTCGCCACCGAAGAAGCCGGCACCCAGGCGCTTGGCGAAGCTGATACCGATGCGGGTGCCATGTGCGGCACAGAGGAAGGCGTCCTTCTGGCAGATCAAGCGACCGCCGACCTGCGCCAGGTCGATGGGCACCACGGTGCCCGGATACGGCGCGGCGAAGGCGACCCGCGCCTGGGTCTTCCCGCCATTGCTGAAGTGGGTCATGAACAGCGACTCGCCGGTGAGCATGCGCTTGCCGACGCTCCACAGCTTGCCCAGCAGCCCACTGGACGAACCGTCACCCATGCGCGTCTCGAAGCGCACGCCGTCGGTCATGTAGTTCATCGCACCGGCCTCGGCGATCACCGTCTCGCCAGGGTCGAGGATGATCTCCACCGATTGCGCCGAAGCGCCGAGGATTTCGTATTCGAGTTGATGGCTGGGCACTTGCGGGTCTCCGGGGTGGGCCACGACGTTGCAAACCTGACGATGCGCTGCGGCAGCGGTGCGCGCGGCGCAGCCTAGGTGCAGTGTGATTCAGAGGATGTTGGCGTAGTCCGCTTCGATGCGATCCAGGCTCAGATGGTTGAGGAAGTTGGAGAAGCACATCCAGGCCGACAGTGCGTTCATGTCCTGAAACTGCGGCGGCAGATACTTGGGCGGCAGCACCAGCCCCTCGTCCACCAGTTTGCGCAGCGTGCGCATGTCTTCCAGGGTGGTCTTGCCACAGAACAGCAGCGGAATCTGCTCCAGCTTGCCTTTGCGCACCGCCAACTGGATGTAGTTGTAGATGAGGATGAAGCCCTTCAGGTAGGACAGATCCTTGGTGAACGGCAGCCCCGTCGGCAGCGAGCCGCGAAACACCCGGCTGGCATTGCTGTAGCCGCCTTCCAGGCCATAACCCTGCTCGCGGAAGAACTCGAACACCTCGAGAAAATCTGCGCCCTCCTCGGCCATGTGGATGGCGCGGGTGCGGTTGGTCAGCTTGCGCAAACGCGTGGGGTAGGAGGCGAAGGCGATCACCTCCATGAGAATTGCCAGGCCCTCCTGGGTCACCGTCGATGAAGGCGGGCCCTTGGCCAGGAAGGTGCAGATCGGCTGGTTGAGGCCGTTGAGCGTGGTGCCAACGTGCACCAGCCCTTCATGCACCTCCAGCGCCTTGACGTCGCGCTCGTTGAAGCGCGCATCGCTGCGGATCTTGATGTAGTCAGCGCCGGCGGCAGCATCGGCAAGGATACCGTCGGACTCGAACACGCGGATGGTGTCGTCGCCGAATACCCCGGCCAGGCGCTGCTGCAGAATATTCACCGCATCACTGGCCCCGAGGGTCTTGGCCTCGTCTTCCAGATCACCACGCGCGGCGATGTTGTTGAGGTAGTCCGACAGCATCAGACCCAGGTCGGCCAAGGTCGGATCGCCAGCATGGAAGGCGTCGGAGGCAGCGCCATACAGCTCCTGGCTGATCAGGCCGAAGTCCTCGGTGCCACGCGCCTCGAGCATGCGGATGACCATGCGGTATTCCTTGCACATGCGCCGCATGATCTGCCCGACCGGGTTGAACTGGCCGAGCTGGCGGGTGATGTCGCGCTCGATGTTCTGAAATTCCAGCTTCTTCGCGGTGGCATCGAAGGCCAGCGGCCGACTCAGGTAGTAGTCGCGATCCACGGCCGGCAGCTGCTTGCCCTTGGCCTTGAGAAAGCCGTCACGGATGCCGTCGTCCCACTTCACCGCATCGAGTATGCGGATGGGCGTTTGCGCGTCGACGATGCGGTCACTGAGGGCACGAATACAGAGTTGGTAGTCGTCCAGTTTTTGCTGGCTGTTCATTGCAGTTCCTACTCGGCGGCCCGCTGATAGCGCGCCACCTCGACGAACAGGTCGGCATTGGCCGGGTCGTCGAGGTAGGCGAACACCTTGTCCAGCGGGCTGGTGATCAATGCACCGTCAGCTTCGGGCATGGGTACGGTCTGCCCTTCCAGCAGGCCCTTGTCCATATCCTGAAGAATGCGGTCGGTGTCGAGGTTGTACAGCACCAGCTCGTTGTCCCGGGTCAGCTCGAAACCGGCGATGGCGAAGTTGGCACCCAGGCTCTTCGGCAAGCCCGCCGAGAGGTACCAGCGGCGGCCATGATGAGCGACGGTGAAACCGAACTCCTCGAAGCTACTTTCGTTGTCCGCACTGCCCTCGTAGATGCGCGCCAGGTAGAGGTTGGAGCCGGCACGGGTGATTTCCAGAAACAGCTGATCACCCCACTCGTCCTGCCGAGTCCATTCGCCCAGCAGTGGTATGGGCGCAGCCTCGTTGGCCGGAATCGGGTCCTTGAAGGTGACCAGGCAACCACTCAACAGCAGGAAGGACAGGGCGACCAATGCGCGCCAGGCTTTCATTTCGCTCTCCTTGTGAAGGCCGTTCGACCCGATGATCGACGGTTTACAACCCCAGAACCAGATTCATGTAGCGTTTAAGGATGGCCAGCATTCCTTGGCTGTCCAGGTGCTCTACACCGTCTAGCAGGCCCTGATACTCCATCCGCACGATGGCGGCCGTCAACAGCACGGCATCCTGTTCGGGCTGGCGCGAGCCCAGTACCTCGAAGAAGTGCGTGACACCCTGCTGCAGGATCTGCCGGTGGGCTCGCACCAGCTCGCGCAGCCGTGGGTTGAGCAGGGCTTCCTGCTGGAACGCCTGCTCGGCGATCAGGTGATCACGACGCTCACGCAACTGGCGCTGCACGTACTGCACCGCCAACCCGGCTATCTCGTCGGCCAGTTGCCGACGCGCCTGTTCGCCGCCATCCAGGCGCCCGACCATCTCCTCCAGCACACCCCGGGTACTGGCCCAGAAGGCGGCCATCTGCGCAGCGCTGCGCTCGACGAACTGGGCGAAGGTATCGGTGATCAGGTCATCGATATCCTTGAAATAGTAGGTCGTGGCCGACAAGGGTACCTGCGCCTCGGCCGCCACCGCGCGATGGCGCACGGCGCGCACGCCATCACGCACGATGATGCGCATGGCGGCATCGAGAATCGCCTGGCGGCGCTGCTCACTGCCCTGACGACTGGCCTTGCGGCCCTGGTACTGGACGCTTTCGGCGACGGCATTGGCTGCCTGGGTGGCATTCGGGGACGCGGGCACGGAGCTCAAGATGGGTCGACCCTCTGGGTTCTGGTTATGACAGGGAGAGTAATGGCTTGGACAGGCAAGCAAAAGGCTCCGTTTCGCTTGCAGCCCGGGCGACCGGTGACATCGCCGCGAAAAGTGCAAAGACAGATAGCAAAAAGCCGCCCGAAGGCGGCTTTCTGTCTGGCATCAAGCCTGCGGACGCATGTGCGGGAACAGGATGACGTCGCGGATCGACGGTGAGTTGGTCAGCAGCATCACCAGGCGGTCGATGCCGATGCCTTCACCGGCCGTCGGCGGCATGCCGTACTCCAGGGCGCGGACGAAGTCGGCGTCGTAGTGCATGGCTTCGTCATCACCGGCGTCCTTCTCGGCCACCTGAGCGAGGAAGCGTTCGGCCTGATCTTCGGCGTCATTGAGCTCGGAATAGGCGTTGGCGATCTCGCGCCCGCCGATGAACAGCTCGAAGCGGTCGGTGACGTTGGGATTGTCGTCGTTGCGACGCGCCAGCGGCGACACTTCGAACGGATACTCGGTGATGAAGTGCGGCTGCTCCAGCTTGCTCTCCACCAGCTCTTCGAAAATCATCACCTGCAGCTTGCCCAGGCCTTCGTGGCCGAGCACCTTGGCGCCGGCCTTCTTGGCAATGGCGCGGGCCTTCTCGACGTCGCTCAGGTCAGCCTCGGTGATATCCGGGTTGTACTTGAGGATGGAGTCGTACACCGACAGGCGCACGAACGGCTCGCCGAAGTGGAACACCTTGTCGCCATACGGCACGTCGGTGCTGCCCAGCACGGCCAGGGCCAGCTCGCGGAACAGTTCCTCGGTGAGGTCCATGTTGTCGCGGTAGTCGGCGTAGGCCTGGTAGAACTCGAGCATGGTGAACTCGGGGTTGTGCCGGGTCGAAACGCCTTCGTTGCGGAAGTTGCGGTTGATCTCGAAGACCTTCTCGAAACCACCCACCACCAGACGCTTGAGGTACAGCTCCGGGGCGATACGCAGGAACATGGCCATGTCCAGCGCATTGTGGTGGGTCTCGAACGGCTTGGCCGCAGCGCCGCCGGGGATGGTCTGCAGCATCGGGGTTTCCACTTCGAGGAAACCGCGCTCGTTGAGGAAGCGACGGATGTGCGCGATCACCTGCGAGCGCACGCGGAAGGTGTGGCGCACGTCCTCGTTGACGATCAGGTCGACGTAGCGCTGGCGGTAGCGCTGCTCGGTGTCGGTCAGGCCATGGTGCTTGTCTGGCAGCGGGCGTAGCGACTTGGTCAGCAGGCGCACGTTCTGCATGTCGACGTACAGGTCGCCCTTGCCGGAGCGGGCCAGGGTACCCTCGGCGGCGATGATGTCGCCCAGGTCGAAGTGCTTGACCGCTTCCAGTTGCTCGGCCGGCAGGGTCTTGCGGTTGACGTAGACCTGCAGGCGCCCGGACGTATCCTGGATGACCATGAAGGCGCCACGGTTGAGCATGATGCGCCCGGCCACCTTGACCGGGATGGCTGCGGCTTCCAGCTCTTCCTTGCTCTTGCCCTCGTACTGTTTCTGCAGGTCGGCGCACAGGCGGTCGCGGCGGAAATCGTTGGGGAAGGCAATGCCCTGCTCACGGACGGCAGCAAGCTTTTCCTTGCGCTGGGCAATCAGCTTGTTTTCTTCCTGTTGCAGTTCGTTCTGGTCGAGTTGTTGGTCGCTCATGGTCGCTTTATCTGCCTGGCGTGTCGTACAAGATTTGAGCAGGCGCCGGCTAGCCGGCGCCCACGGATGGGTTGCTGGGCTTAGAGGCCCTGCTTGAGGCTGGCCTCGAGGTAGCCGTCGAGGTCGCCATCGAGGACTTTCTGGCAGTCGCTGCGCTCGACGCCGGTACGCAGGTCCTTGATGCGCGAGTCATCGAGCACGTAGGAACGGATCTGATGACCCCAGCCGATATCGGACTTGCTGTCTTCCAGCGCCTGCGAAGCCGCGTTGCGCTTCTGCATCTCCAGCTCGTACAACTTGGCCCGCAGCATCTTCATGGCGGTGTCCTTGTTGGCGTGCTGGGAACGTTCGTTCTGGCAAGCCACCACGGTGTTGGTCGGCACGTGAGTGATACGCACCGCCGAATCGGTGGTGTTGACGTGCTGACCACCGGCACCGGAAGAGCGGTAGGTGTCGATGCGCAGATCGGACGGGTTGATGTCGATCTCGACCTTGTCATCGATCTCGGGCGATACGAACACTGCCGAGAACGAGGTGTGGCGACGGGCGCCGGAGTCGAACGGGCTCTTGCGCACCAGGCGGTGCACGCCGATCTCGGTGCGCAGCCAGCCGAAGGCATATTCGCCCTTGATGTGCACGGTGGCGCCCTTGATACCGGCGACTTCACCCTCGGACAGCTCGATGATGGTGGCGTCGAAGCCGCGCTTGTCGGCCCAGCGCAGGTACATGCGCAGCAGCATGTTGGCCC
>CAMPIF010000189.1 GCA_946886245.1 Ectopseudomonas composti
CCTGGTGATTTTCATCAACCAGATCCGTATGAAGATCGGCGTGATGTTCGGCAGTCCGGAAACGACTACTGGCGGTAACGCGCTCAAGTTCTACGCCTCGGTTCGTCTCGACATTCGTCGTACCGGCGCGGTGAAGGAAGGCGACGAGGTGGTCGGTAGCGAAACGCGGGTCAAGGTCGTCAAGAACAAGGTGGCGCCGCCGTTCCGTCAGGCCGAGTTCCAGATCCTCTACGGCAAGGGCATCTACCGCAACGGTGAGGTCATCGACCTTGGCGTGCAACAGGGCCTGGTGGAGAAGTCTGGCGCCTGGTACGCCTACAAGGGCAACAAGATCGGTCAGGGCAAGGCCAATGCGGCCAAGTACCTGGAAGACAACCAGGAAGTGGCGCGCGAGATCGAAGGTCTGATTCGCGAGAAGTTGCTGGTCAGCAGTGCTCCCGCCAAGGCGCCGGCTGCCGATCTGGCTGATGCCGAAGTCGACTTCTAAGCCTTCAGAGCATGACCGTGGTGCTGGATAACCCGCTCGCCGTCAGGCGGGCGGCCATGGATCTGCTGGCGCGACGTGAACATGGACGCGTCGAGCTTGTGCGCAAGTTGCGCAAGCGTGGCGCCCCCGAGGACTTGATCGACGCGGCCTTGCAGCGGCTGTCAGAGGAGGGCTTGCTATCCGAGACCCGCTATCTGGAGAGCTTCGTTGCCTATCGGGCGCGTGCGGGTTACGGTCCGCTGCGTATTCGCGAGGAGCTTGGCCAGCGTGGACTCGCGCGTGGCGATGTCGATCAGGCGCTGCGTGAGAGTGGTATCGACTGGTTCGAGCAGTTGCGTGAAACCTGGCAACGCAAGTTTGCCGGTCGCCTTCCGGGGGACGCTCGTGAGCGTGCTCAGCAAGGCCGGTTCCTGGCCTACCGTGGTTATTCGCTGGATATGATTGGGCGTCTGTTGCGTGGTTGCGACGAATAGCCCGTAAGTCTGTTCAGGCTGGCTGGACGGCCAGCTGACGTAGATGGTTCGGTACGTCTGGTGCGCCGGCCAGACGCAATCCTTCGCCAAGCGCAGTGGCTTCCTGATGTTCTTTGGGCAGGAGGAGGAACTCCGGGGTGCCGGCTTTCTTCAGTAGCGACAGGCGTGCATAGGGGATGCCGTTGTCCAGCAGCAGCCCCATGAAGCAGGGATCGCTCCAGGCCGCTTCTGGCATGGCCAGTACGTGATAGCGCTGTTGCAGGTTGTCCAGGCCCGCTTCATTCAAGCGATAGCGAACCAGGTTGGCTGGCAGCAGCACTTCCAGTTCGCGCCTGCGCGCATAGGCGATGGCTCCAGCGAAAGCTTCACCGTGCATTTCCCCTGACCAGAAGGTGCGCGAGCCGCGCCAGTTGGCCTGACGCAGCTCGATCGGTTCGCCGGCGAGAAAGCGCGGCAACGCCTGACTGATGGTTTTGACGAAATCCTTGTAGCTGATGATGCGCACCTGCTTGCAGTGTTCGCTCGCTGCGTAGTCTTCGAAGCTCGCGTAGCCTGGCGCCGGACAACGGCAGGCGAAGCCATCGATCAGGCGCAGGTCGAACGCCTGCAGTTGCTGCGTTTGGGCTTCCACTACTTGAGTCAGCGCTGAATGTGCGTGGGCTTTGTCTTCCTGCACCGGGCCGGAGAGCGCGCCACGAGGCAGGTTGAGCAGAAGCTGCAATTGCGGGCCGTCATGCCAGCCAATGCTTTCGACCGCTGCAGGCAACGGTTTGAATGGCAGGCGCAGGGCACTGGCCCTGGCGAATATCTGCCGTGAGCTGCGGCCGAGCAGGCCCATGCGCTGAGCCAGGGCGGCCAGGCGGCTGCTGAGTGTTGAGGATTCGGACAGGCTCATGGCCGGCAGATCGCTCCTGAGGCGTCTGCTGCAGTGTGGCAGACGCGGATGGCTATTGCCCATATAGCGTAGCGCGACGCGGGAGTGCCTGTCGCGTTGCAGGTCTGTGGCAAAATAGCCGCATTCATTTGCGAGGATGCCTCCATGCCCAGCTTGGTGCTGGATATTGCGTTATCGGCCGAACGATTGCAGGCCATCTATCGTGGCCAGGCCAACCGGATTATGGCGCAAAGCCGGGACGGGCGCCGCGTCAGTTTGCCGGCTCACCATCTGCGGCCGTATCTGACTCACGCCGGTATCTTTGGTTCCTTCGTACTGGAATTCAGTAGCTCCGGCGAACTGCTGAGTTTACGCCCTTTGGACTGATCTGGCGCGCTTGCCTCGCGCCGATGGCGCCTGCGCGGCTATAATCGCCGGCTGCCAATCCTCTACCTGTCGAGCTGAGCCTGATCATGTACTCCCTGGCCCGCGAGCTGCTGTTCAAACTGTCCCCGGAAACGTCCCATGAGCTGTCCATCGATCTGATCGGTGCAGGTGGCCGACTGGGGCTCAACGGCCTGCTGACCAAGGCGCCGACCAGCCTGCCGGTAAGCGTGATGGGGTTGCAGTTCGCCAATCCGGTCGGTCTGGCGGCAGGGCTGGACAAGAACGGCGATGCCATCGACGGTTTTGCCCAGCTCGGCTTCGGTTTCGTCGAGATCGGCACCGTTACCCCGCGTCCGCAGCCGGGTAACCCCAAACCGCGACTGTTTCGTCTGCCGGAGGCCGAGGCGGTGATCAACCGCATGGGTTTCAACAACCATGGCGTCGATCATCTGCTGGAACGGGTCAAGGCTGCGAAATTCAAGGGTGTGCTGGGCATCAATATCGGCAAGAACTTCGATACGCCAGTCGAGCGGGCGGTGGACGATTACCTGGCTTGCCTGGACAAGGTGTATGCCCATGCCAGTTACGTCACTGTCAACGTCAGCTCGCCCAACACGCCCGGGCTGCGCAGTCTGCAGTTCGGCGACTCGTTGAAAGAGTTGCTCGAGGCGCTGCGTCGTCGTCAGGAAGACCTGACCCAGGAGCATGGCAAGCGCGTGCCGCTGGCGATCAAGATCGCCCCGGACATGAGTGATGAAGAGACCGTGCTGGTGGCATCAGCGCTGCTGGGTGCCGATATGGATGCGGTGATCGCCACCAATACCACGCTCAGCCGGGAGGGGGTCGAAGGGCTGGCCCATGGAGATGAAGCCGGCGGCTTGTCGGGCGCTCCGGTACGCGACAAGAGCACGCATATCGTCAAGGTGCTGGCGGGTGAGCTGTCGGGGCGTCTGCCGATCATTGCCGTTGGCGGTATTACCGAGGGCAAGCATGCGGCCGAGAAGATCGCGGCGGGTGCGAGCCTGGTCCAGATCTATTCGGGGTTCATCTACAAGGGGCCGGCGCTGATTCGCGAGGCGGTGGATGCGATTGCCGCGCTGCACAAATAAATAGGGCTCCCGAAGGAGCCCCTGGGCTTGCGCCCGCCGCCCGGAGGGGGTCGGCATGGTGAAGTCGGGTGTGATCCTGATCAGCCGACAGCGTGAAGTTCGTTGAGTCGATGAATACCGGCGGTGCCGGTCAGCCCATCCCAGTTGTCGCCACGGCCCTCACGCCAGCCATTGAGCCAGGCTTGACGAACCGAAGGTAGGGTAAAGGGGCAGAGTTCGCGGGATTTACCATTGATGCCGTATTGATAGCCGCGCAAAAAAGCTCTTTCTAACGGATCACGCTTAAGTCTTCTCATAGGGTGTTGCCCTCACTGTTGACTGTTATGTCCCGTTGGCCTTGTGACAAGGCCGGGCAGAAATCTTCTGCCTACGAAAGTCCGCTGCCGGCGTGGCGAACTTTCTGTGCCTGCGCCGTTGCAGCGAAAGCCTTAGGTAGTGTTCTAACGAATGCACCGGGGCCTGTGAATGATCGATTTGTCATAAGGGCGTAACCTAAATGCGGGTGAGGCCATAAGGACGCTGGAGATACGTCCAGCATTTTTAAGCCAGACGCCGTCGTATCTGGCTGTGCATGCTGATGCCGTCATTTTGCTAGTGCAAATGAGAGTGCTTACTTATTCCGACGAAGGGTCGCGCTGTGACCTTTTGTCACTTATTTTGAGTCGAGGTGCGCCGCTGCACCTCCCTGATTGCCATAGGCAGTGGAACATCCATGTCTGATCGTTACGAAATCGTGCTGACCTGCCCCAAGGGGCTCGAGGGCCTGTTGCTGGAAGAGGCCAAGGCGCTGGGGCTGGAAGAGGCGCGCGAGCAAACGGCCGCGGTGCGTGGTCATGCCGAAATCGAGGTGGCCTACCGACTGTGCCTGTGGTCGCGCCTGGCCAACCGCGTGTTGCTGGTGCTGTCGCGCTTTGCCATGAACAACGCCGACGAGCTTTATGATGGTGTGCAGGCAGTGGACTGGCGCGACCATCTGGAGCCGTCCGGCAGCCTGGCGGTGGAGTTCAGTGGCAATGGTTCGGGGATCGACAACACTCACTTTGGCGCACTCAAGGTCAAGGATGCGATTGTCGACCGGTTGCGGACGGCCGGTGGCGAGCGTCCCAGCATCGACAAGCTCAACCCGGACCTGCGCGTGCACTTGCGTCTGGATCGCGGTGAGGCAGTGCTTTCCCTGGACCTTTCCGGGCACAGCCTGCACCAGCGTGGTTACCGCCTGCAGCAAGGCGCCGCACCGCTGAAAGAGAACCTGGCTGCCGCGATCCTGATTCGTGCCGGTTGGCCGCGCATTGCTGCTGAGGGTGGCGCATTGGCCGACCCTATGTGTGGCGTGGGTACCTTCCTGGTGGAGGCGGCGCTGATGGCTGCCGACATCGCGCCCAACCTCAAGCGCGAGCGCTGGGGTTTCTCCAATTGGCTGGGCCATGTGCCGGCAATCTGGAGGAAGCTGCATGCCGAGGCTGAGCAGCGCGCAGCAGCGGGGCTGGCCAAGCCGCCGCTGTGGATTCGTGGCTATGAAGCCGACCCGCGCCTTATTCAGCCTGGGCGCAATAACATCGAGCGCGCCGGCCTGTCGGACTGGGTGAAGATCTATCAGGGCGAGCTGGGCAGTTTCGAGCCGCGCCCGGACCAGAATCAGAAGGGACTGGTGATCAGCAACCCGCCATACGGCGAACGCCTGGGTGACGAAGCCAGCTTGCTGTACCTCTACCAGAACCTAGGTGAGCGTCTGCGCCAGGCCTGCCTGGGCTGGGAGGCAGCGGTATTCACAGGCGCGCCCGAACTGGGCAAGCGCATGGGTTTGCGCAGCCACAAGCAGTATGCGTTCTGGAACGGCGCACTGCCTTGCAAGTTGTTGTTGATCAAGGTGCAGACCGAGCAGTTCGTTACCGGTGAGCGGCGTGCGCGCGAGGACGATCAACAACCGGTGAGCGAAGCACCACAGCAGGCGCGTCTGTCCGAAGGCGGACAGATGTTCGCCAACCGCCTGCAGAAGAACCTCAAGCAGCTGGGCAAGTGGGCGCGCCGCGAAGGCGTCGAGTGCTACCGGTTGTACGACGCCGACATGCCCGAGTATGCCGTGGCGGTCGATCTGTACCGCGACTACGTACACGTCCAGGAATATGCCGCGCCGCGTTCGGTCGACCCGGACAAGGCCCAGGCGCGACTGCTCGATGCCTTGGCCGCGATCCCGCAGGCCCTGGGTGTTGCGCAGAACCGCGTGGTGATCAAACGTCGTGAACGCCAGGCCGGTACCAAGCAGTATCAGCGTCAGGCTGCGCAGGGCGAGTTCATGGAGGTGAGCGAGGGCGGGGTCAGGCTGTTGGTCAACCTCACCGACTATCTGGATACCGGACTGTTCCTCGATCACCGTCCGTTGCGCTTGCGTCTGCAGCGCGAGGCCGCGGGCAAGCGCTTCCTCAACCTGTTCTGTTACACCGCCACGGCCACCGTGCATGCAGCCAAGGGCGGCGCGCGCAGCACCACCAGCGTGGATCTGTCGAAAACCTACCTGGACTGGGCGCGGCGCAATCTCGCGCTCAACGGTTTTTCCGACAAGCACCGTCTGGAGCAGGGCGACGTGATGGCCTGGTTGGCAGAGGATCGCGGTGAGTACGAGCTGATCTTCATCGACCCGCCGACCTTCTCCAACTCCAAGCGCATGGAAGGCGTGTTCGATGTGCAGCGTGATCATGTCGAACTGCTCGACCTGGCCATGGCGCGGCTGGCCCGTGGCGGTGTGCTGTATTTCTCCAACAACTTCCGCAAGTTCCAGCTGGATGAGAGCCTGGTGGCGCGCTACCAGGTCGAAGAAATCAGCGCACAGACGCTGGACCCGGACTTCATCCGCAACCCGAAGATCCACCGCGCCTGGCGTTTCAGTGCGCGCTAGACTGAGGTTGTCGGGCCAGCGTAGGGTGGATGATGCTCTTTTCATCCACCATGAGTTCATCGCCGGTGGATGGGTAAAGCGTCATCCACCCGTCCCACAGATGTTCAGCGTTTGGGCTGCTTGTAGGTTTCCAGCAGCACCTGGTCGAGAATCGAGGTGGCGCCCCAGGGTTTCGGGTCGTTGAGGATGGCCACCACGGCCCAGTCCTGGCCATTGCTGTCGCGGCTGAAGCCGGCAATGGCGCGCACGTTGTTCAGGGTGCCGGTCTTGATGTGCGCCTCGCCTACCAGCGGCGTGCGCTGCAGGCGGCGACGCATGGTGCCATCCATCGCCACCAGCGGCATCGAGCTACGGAATTCGGCTGCATAAGGGCTGCGCCAGGCTGCCTGGAGTATCAGCGCCATTTCCCGTGCGCTGATGCGTTCGGCACGTGACAGGCCGGAGCCGTTCTCCATCACCAGATGCGGTGCAGTGATGCCCTTGCGGGCTAGCCAGCTGCGAATGACGCGCTGCGCAGCCATGGCGTCGTCCTTGTCGGCTTCGGTGCGGTACTGTGCGCCGATGCTGAGAAACAGCTGCCGAGCCATGGTGTTGTTGCTGTACTTGTTGATGTCGCGGACGATTTCCACCACATCCGGGGAGAAGGCGCGCACCAGCATACGGGCGTCTTCCGGTACGGGGCCCAGACGGTCCTTGCCGAGAATCTTGCCGCCCAACTCCTGCCAGATACCGCGCACTGCGCCTGCTGCATAGCTAGGGTGGTCGAGCAACGACAGGTAGGTCTGCGCACTGCAGCCTTCAGCCAGTTGGCCGCTGACGATCAGGGTCGTGCCGTCGAACTGGTCCACCGCGTCGTAGCGGATGTCAGGCCATGCCGGGCAGGTTGCGGCCTTGAGCAGGCGAACCTGATTGTCTATACGGATCGCCGCGATGGGCGGGTCCATGGCGATGCTCACCTCGCCGCCTTCGGCGCGTGTGATGAAGCGTTGCGCCTTGAGGTTGACCAGCAGGGAGTCGGGTTTGACCAGGAAGGGTTTGTTGGCGTCGCCACCATCGTCGTTGAATGCCGGCAACTGCGGGGCCACGAAGAAGCTGCGATCGAGCACCAGATCGCCCTGAACCTGGCGCACGCCGTTGATGCGCAGATCGCGCAACAGCAGCCAGAGTTTTTCCATGTTCAGTTTCGGGTCGCCGCCACCCTTGAGGTAGAGGTTGCCATGCAGCACGCCATCCTTGAGCGGACCATCGGCATAGAACTCGGTCTTCCACTGATGGTTGGGCCCCAGCAATTCCAATGCTGCGTAGGTGGTCAACAGCTTCATGGTGGAGGCCGGGTTGACCGAGACATCGGCATTGAACTGCAGGCCGCCAGTCTGGCCGCCCAGAGGTACGGTCATCACCGACAGCGAGTCGTTGGAAATCTTGTTGGCTTTCAGTGCCTGTTCGACCTTGGCAGGGAGTGCGCTGCTGGCAGCATGGCAGGACAGGGCGAGGGGGAGAAGCAGGGCGCTCAGCGCCAGTTGGCGAAACC
>CAMPIF010000190.1 GCA_946886245.1 Ectopseudomonas composti
GCCCACAGACCAGAGAGCATCGACATCCGTCGTAAAACTCCGGCTCGTCGTCTCCGGCTTCATCCCTCACCCAGACGTCGGCGCTGCCACGGCTGGGCGCAGGGTTGCCCTGCCCCACTTCGCGTTCACGGCATCGAGCCCCACCATGATCAGGCGGGCGCCTTGCATCTGGGCGGTGCGCACGGATCGTCGGCGTACTCGCTGCACTGGCAGGGATCGAGCTGCAGCACCTCGGCCTGGCTGCAGGCGAAGCCGGGACGGCAGACCTGTTTCAGCCCGTCCGCCGCGCCCAGGTCGGCAGCGGTCTTGATACTCAGCTCGCCCAGGCGCGCAGTCAGCCGCCGGCCAACCACTCAAACCTCACTGATCGGCGCACGGCTGCAGGTCACGAATGTGAGAATGATCGGCTCAATGCACTGGCGAGGTACAGGCGCCCAGCGACGGCACCAGTTGAATGTCGACACGCCGATTGCTGCGGCGTCCACTCTCGGTTTGGTTATCCGCAATCGGCTGTTCAGCGCCTTTGCCCTGAGTGACAAAGCAGCTGTCGGGGAGGTCGCCCACGCGTTGCATCCACTGCTTCACGGCCTCGGCCCTCTGCCGTGACAACACGCGGTTGCGTTCTGGATCGCCAGAGGCGTCGCTGTGCCCGCTGATGACAATCAACCAACCCGGTTGCGCCTTGATGTCGATCAGGCTGTTGACCAGGACTTTGGTCGACTCGGGTTTGAGTTCGGCGCGGCCCGGCGGAAACAGTACCTGGTTGTCGAGGTGCGTGAGGTTTTTGGCTTGCTGCGCAGGCGCCGTCGCTGAAAACACCGCAGGCGACAGCCACTCTATCTGGGCGCTCGTGCTCCCTTTTACCCACCACCCGAACAGCCCGGCCAGCAGGATCATCAGCACCAGTAGCCAAAGCCATAACGACCTCAGCGCAGGCTGTGCAACGGGTCCGGCTGCTGGCTCCGTGGCATCCAGCTTGAGCACGATAAAGGCCGGCGCAGCGCTTGCTCTTGAACTCGCGCCCACAGGCCTGCGAGTGACGGCCACCGCCTCATCGGCCGGCGCAGCTGGGGGTGGCGCTCCCTCTGTGACATCACTTGTCAATCGCTGTAACGCACTGTGCAACTGTTTGCACAAGGCCTGCAAAGGCACCAGCGGCATCTGAACCTGCATCTGCAGTCGCTCACTCAGCTGACGCAACTCATCATCAAGCCGGCTGAGTTCCGGCAACCGGGCACGGGTCAGTTCCTGTTGTCGAAACAGCGGCTGCAGTTGGGTGAACAGCCAGGCCAGTATCTCCAGGCGAGCCGGCAGTGCGGGGGGCCACAGGCGCTCCCAGCCCTGGGCCAGCAGCCGATTGAGCAAACACAGCGCATCGCCCATACCGGCGAGTCCGTGCAGGTGCGAATGAGCCAGAGCGAAGGCGGCGGCCGATTGCAGCTCCACTCCGTTCTCGCGAAACAGCCCGATGGCCAACTGCTGCACACGTGCCCAATCCACATCGGGGCATGCAGGATGATTCAGCTTGGCGAGTTCCCCGCCCAGCGTGATGAACTCGGCACCTTGGCTGGGGTCACCGCCAAGGCGCAGGGTTTCCTCTGTCAGCATCGACATGCTGACCCCTTTCATGAGCAGCGGTGCTGTCATCACGGCGCCAGGTACTCGCGTTGCTTCAGGTGGCGCATCAGCACCTTGCCCTCCGGGGCAAGCGTCGCACCGAAGGTCGCGCACATGCCGTCGTGCAGCTCCACTGCAACGCTGTATTCCAGGTGACCGGGAAGGACTTGCGGGAGCAATTCGATATCGACCTTGGCCACACGTGGCTCGTACTTGAGCAGCATCTTGGTCATGGTGCCCATCAGCCCGTGGGCGCTACCGGGCATCCCGTGCAGGATCAGGCTCATGTCCGGCAACCCATAGTCCGGTAGATGACTGAGGGTGCCGGCGAGGCAGTTGAGGATGCGCTGCAGGTTATCCAGCACCGACAGCAGAACCTGGTCCTCCTCCCGCACCCGATGCAGATCGAGCTCGCCGGTGAAGTTCTGCAGCAACAGTTCGTAGAGCGACGGATTCTGTTCACTCACCACCAGGAATCCTTTTTCGGCAATGGCACCAGGTTCAGCGCGTTGTCGCCCAGCTCGATCACCCGTGGCTGGTCCGGATCCAGGTCCTCGCGGGCCAGTACGACGCGCCAGGTATCCTTGTGCATCTCCGGTGAACGGAACAGTGCGACCACGGCGACGTACTGCGCATCTGCAGACAGTGGCACGTTCAGTTGTGCCCCCTCATCGGGCTTCACCAGCAGCCGCTGCGAATCCAGCAGGTCTGCACCCAGGACGCTATCGCCCTGGTCGAGCAAGCCCTGGTAGTCCGCCGAGTCGAGGGATTTGCGCGCCTTCAGTTGGTAGACGCGCACCAGCGTCGAGACCGACAGGCCGGACATGTCGGTGCTGTCGGTATTGAGTGCCGCCCGGCCATTCAGGTCCAGGTGCAGGACCTTGACCTGCTTGTAGAAAATGCCCTGCGCAACAGCGCTGCCCCCATCCACAGCGCGCTGCGTCAGCCCGCAGCCGCCGAGCATGCAAGCAAGCGCCACGACGGCCAGTGGCGTCTTAGATCCGATACGCGACATGCTGTGTCTCCCTGGTTTTGGTGTTCTCGGTCAATCCCTGGTAGCGGCCGAGGTTGATGGTGATGCCCGGCTGATCGGCACGGTCTGGATGGTCAGGACCCAGGCCCAGCAGGCCGGTCAGCCCCAGCCATACCGGTGGACCGCCCAGCACCGGTTTGGGCAGGCATTTCAGCGGCAAGGTGAGCACAAGCTTGGCGGTGCAACGCCAGCCCAGGTAAACGCGCAGGAGCACCAACAGGTCGGTGTGCAGCTGTCGCCCTGGCAACCAACCCTGGGCCTCGGTGAGGTCCTCGGTGATCAGCTCCAGCCGCACCTGGCTGTTGGCATCCACGCCCATGGCTCCCAATGGCGTGCCCTGGCAGAGGCTGACCGGGTTTTCCCGCGACAGACGGGCCGGCTGAGCCAGCAGCACCTTGCGTGGCCAGTGCGGCGTTACCCGTACCTGGGTGTTCGCCGCCAACAACGTCACCAGGGCACCGATGCCCTCGGCATTTCGTGTAGGCAGGCGCATCACGCTGAGCAGGGCCAGGAAGCGCGAAACCGGCGTGGCGACATGGTTCGCCGTTCCCGGGATGCCCAGGCCGATCAGGCCCAGCAGGCATTGCGAGGTCTTGTCAGTGCCGCCCGCCTCGAAGGTGGCCGGGTAGGAGTACTTGCGCCAGATCCGGTAGAACTGGGTGAAGATGCGGTGGTTGAAGATGTCGAGGAAGGCCTCCAGTGCCTCATGCCCCTCGCGACGCTGGGCGATGTCGTCCAGGTAGGCCGTCGGCAGTGGCGAGTCGACCCCGTACAGACCGAGCAAGCGCGTGCGCACCGTCGGCGGACGTTGTGGCTGCTCCTCGTCGTACTCGATGGCCTTCAGCTCGCCGGCGGGGAACCCCATGCCAGGGTGCGGACGAAAGCGCACAGCATCGTCACTGGGGCGAGTCGTGGTGCCCAGCGGTGGATTGTCCGGTGCCGCCGCTTCCAGCAACTGGCAGAAGCGGTACAGATTGGCTTCGGAAATACGCCCCGCCACGGCCTCCAGCAGGCCGCTGGCCTTCAGCCTGGAATACGCTGACTGTGGTTCTCGTTCCATCGCAGGCACTTTCCGGTGGGTTGCAGGATCAGCGTGAGCTGGTTGAACAGATGGATATCGGCATACAGGGCGAAGAAGCGATTGAGCATCTCGCCGAACAGGCTGATGTCGCCTTCGCCGCTGAAGCCGTTGGCGTCCAGCGTTACCTCGACGTCCACGCCGCGCAGCAGGAAGCCCTTTTCGAAGCGCTGGATCAGGTGATGGCGCACCTCGACGATGGCCGCCAGGCGCCGGCGATTCAGTTCGCTGTGAGTCCAGTCGTAGAGCGCCAGGGTGCCGCGCAGCACTTCGGCGTTGTCCAGCATGGGCAGGAAGTTCGAGCCCAGGTGGCTCAATACCCGCCAGTGGAATCGGTCCTGTTTGGGCGGGTAGCACGGCAGCGTCGGCGCACAGAGGTTGCGCACCTTCAGACCGGCCAGCGGCGACTTCACCAATGAGTCCAGCAAGGTGCTCTGCAGTGCCTTGCGCGGGAGTTGGCCGTTGGTGCCGGTCAGACGCAGGGACAGACTCTCGGTCTCGCTCAGGCGATCGGCATCGAACCCTTCACCACCGAGTATCAGCCAGGTGTCGTGCATGCCATTGGCACCGCGCTTCATCCGCGTGTGGAAGTAACGCTCCGGCGCCTCATCGCGCAGCATGCCGCCCTTGTGGCGGAAACTGCTGAAGGGCACGTAGTCGCGCTGGGTCGTGTGCCTGGAGGACGAGACGCTGTCCACCGAATAGATCTCGGTGTGGCCATCCTGCAGGCGCATCGGCCGCAACAGATAGTCGGTCTGCAGCGGCAACAGCGTCAGCGGGTCGGATTCCAGGACGAACAGGTTGATCACCGGCACGGCGTGGAGTCGAAGATGTTCGGCCGTCACCACGAATTCATGCGGCCACTGCTCACTCAGCACCACGTCCAACTCGAAGCCTGACAGCTCCGGCACGACGGGCATTTGCTCCAGACCGCAGAGCGTGACGAACATGAATTTCTCGCGGAAGGTGAAGTACTCCAGCAGCAACTGGTAACCGCTGAAGGCACTGTCGCCCTTGGGCCACAGCCGGTCATCATCAGCAAAGCCCTTGGGCGAGAAATGGCCATCGAGCTGCACGCGGTCGGTCTGGCCCGGCATCCGCACGTAGAGTGTCTGGGCATTGAGCGTCAACGCACGGTGCAGCGCGCAGGCCAGCGGACCATCGGCATTGAGGTACAACGGCAGGCGGCTGAGGTCGTTCAACGACCAGTCCGACAAGGGGCTGCAGGCGAAGCGCAGGCGCAATACCGAGCGCCCGTCCGGCTCGCTGGTCACGCGCAGCGACTCGATGCTCATCGGGTTCAGCGCCACGTCCTGGGTGGTGGTATAGCGGCAGCGTGTCCGTTTGGGGCCTACCGGCTGCGACAGGACTTCGAAACCCTTGGGGACGATTTCGCAGCGCTTCATCTCGCGAATGTCCGGCACCAGTTCGACCACCGACAGCGAGGGGATGGTGCGCAGATAGTGCGGCCACAGCAGGCTCACCAGGCCCTCGGTCAGCTCCGGCAGGTCGTCGTCGAGCTTCTCGCGCAGGCGTCCCATGAGGAAGGCGAAGCCTTCGAACAGCCGCTCCACATAAGGATCGCGCGCACCGGCCTTATCCAGGTTGAGCTGCGCCGCCCGATCCGGGAACGCCTCGGCAAACTCCTTGCCCGCCTCACGCAGGTAGCGCATTTCCGCATCGAAATAGCGCAACGTCAGATTGTCCATGCTCACCACTGAACTCCAAAAGGTAAAAGGGGCTTAACCACACAGCACCGCAGCGCGAACCGGATCGACGGCCACCAGGGCAGACAGCAAACCATCCATGCGTTGCGCCAGGCTCGCCTTGTCTACGTCATTGCGCTGCGCTTTCTGACGCAGCAGCTTGAGCAGGCGTGCCTTGACCTCGAAACCCAACTCCGGCTCCCAGGCATTCAGGTGTTGTTGCTCGGCGACGCAGTCGAGTTCGACCAGCAGATGAATCGCCAGGTCGCTCTTGCCGTACTGCTCGGCCACCCGCGCCATCAGCAGGCGCAGCAGCCAGCGCTGCCGGCCGGTGTGCACGTCGGGGCGGGCCGCCAGCCAGGCCAGCGCGGCCTCGACGCCATCGCTGTCGGCCTGGGCCAGTGCTCCGCTTTCCAGCGCCAGAATGTCATCCGTTGCCGAGGTGGCGATGACGGCCGTGGATATCCAGTTGGCCGGCTGATTGCCGCTGACGTGCTGCGTGATCCAATCGCGGGTGGGCTCATCGGCGAACGGCGTGCCGTCGCTCCAGCGCAGTTGTTCGAGCCCCGGCAGGCGCTCGAGCAGCAGCCTCAGGTCACAGGTGATGATGTCCGCCCAGCCCTCGTAGGGAACGCCCAACTTGCTCAGGCCCTGGTAGAGGTACCACTGCAGATCCAGCCAGAAGTGGTTCACCCCTTCGGCATACATCCGCTCCACCTGATCCAGCAACTCGGTCCAGTTCTGCTGCAGGTACAGACGCCTGAGGTGTGCGCGGTACTCCGTGCGCGGCGGCACCAGGCGGGTATTGCCGTTGGCCTCCTGTGGCGGCGATTGATGCACGGTATCCCAGCGCAGGCTGGTCAGCAGGCGGTGGGCGGCCAGCCAGCCCTGGGGTTGGTCACGCAGGTAATGCCGTAGTGACGCTGCAGGCGCTTGGCGACCTGGCCAAGTTTGATGGCGACGATGCGGCTCAGCGCGGCGGCGTCCAGGGGGCGGTAGATCAACGTCTGGAAGCGTGCGAGCAGCGCAGGCTGGAAGTGCTCGCGCAGCACCGGCCCCAGCCGTTCCTGCAGGTCGCTGTCCGTCGCCTCGGGGCGCTCTTCGAGCAGCGCCTGCAATCGCTCGCTGCCCAGGTTCGAGGTCATCAGAATGACGGTGTTGCGGAAGTCGATTTCGCGCCCTTCGCCGTCTCGCATGAAGCCGCGATCGAATACCTGGTAGAACAGATCGAGCACGTCGCGGTGGGCTTTCTCCACCTCATCGAGCAGCACGACGCTGTAGGGGCGCTGACGGATCGCTTCGGTCAACACGCCACCCTGGCCATAGCCGACGTAGCCCGGCGGCGAGCCCTTGAGCTGGCTGACGGTATGGGCTTCCTGGTATTCGGAAAGGTTGATGGTGACCAGGGACTTTTCACCGCCGAACAGGCAGTCGGCCAACGCCAGGGCGGTTTCGGTCTTGCCCACGCCGCTGGTGCCCACCAGGAGAAAGACGCCTAAGGGGGCGTTCTCGGCGGTGAGGCCGGTCTTGGCGGCGCGCAGGCGTTGCGCCAGGGCGCCCAGGGCGCTGTCCTGGCCGATGACCCGCTGCGCCAGTTGCTGTTCGAGCTCGAGCAGGTTGGTCTGTTCGTCCTTGAGCAGGCTGCCCAGGGGCACGCCAGTCCAGTCGGCAATGACTTCAGCAACACTGCGTGCATCGACGTCGAGCGACAGCAGAGGGGGATCGCTTTGCTGGGTGGCCAGGCGCTCCTGTATGGCGGCGCATGCCTCAGGTGCGCCGGTGCGGGCTTCCAGCAATTCACGGGTGAGCGCCAGTTCCTGTTGGTACTGCTGCTGTAGCTCGGCGAGCTGCTCCTGCACCTGATGCTCGCGAAGACCGATGGCGGACAAACGCTCGATCGCCATGGCGCCGCTGAGCCTGGCGTCTTCTTCGAGGGCTTGACGTTCGAGCTGTAGCGCGTGCTGTTCAGCCTTGAGCTGCACCAGCGCTTGCGGTTCGCAATCCAGGCTCATGCGCACGCGAGCGCTGGCGGTGTCGAGCAGGTCGACAGCCTTGTCCGGCAACTGGCGGCCGGTCAGGTAGCGGCGTGACAGCGTGACAGCGGCCTGTACGGCGGCATCCTGAATATGCACGCCATGGTGGCTGGCGTAGCGAGCCTTGAGGCCACGCAGCATGAGGCAGGCGTTGGCGTCGTCTGGCTCATCGACCTTGACCTTCTGGAAGCGCCGCTCCAACGCGGCGTCGCGTTCGAAGTACAGTTTGTATTCGGACCAGGAGGTGGCGGCGATGGTGCGCAGT
>CAMPIF010000191.1 GCA_946886245.1 Ectopseudomonas composti
GATCGCTACTGGACGACCAATGCCGGCACACGCACGCCAATCGGCGGCCTGCTGCGTTTCTGGGACGAGCAGCAGCCGGTCGATACCGCCATCGAGATCGACGACCTGCTCTAGTCAGCTCGTCACAAGCCTTCCCGCCTCAGCGGCATGATCCGGAGTATCCGCCATGAAGTGTTCCAACCTAGCCGCCCCCGCCCTGCTCTGTCTGGCACTGGGCGCCGCCCCCCAGGCCTTCGCCCAGAAGATCTGCGTGTTCGACATCCTCGGCGCCCAGGGCGACATCTACAGCCTGATGAAGGACTACCAACTGGCCGCCAACCAGTTCGGCGCCAGCCTCGAACTCAAGCCCTACACCGACGAGAAAATCGCTGCAGAAGACTTCAAGGCCGGGCAATGCGATGGCGTGATGATCATGGGTTTGCGCGCTCGTCAGTTCAACGGGTTCACCGGCAGCCTGGAAGCCCTGGGTGCCCTGCCCAGCTACCAGGCGCTGGAAACGGTGATCGCCACCCTGAGTTCAGCCAAGGCCAGCAAGTTCATGCTCAACGGCCCCTACGAAGTGGCCGGCATCGTGCCCATGGGCGCGGCCTACCTGTTCGTCAACGACCGCACCATCGACGACATCAGCAAACTGTCGGGCAAGAAGTTCGCGATCATGGACTACGACAATGCCCAGGCGAAGATGGTGCAGCGCATCGGCGCCCAGCCAATCGCCTCCGATGTCACCAACTTCGCCGGCAAGTTCAATAACGGCTCGGTGGATGTGGTCGGAGCACCGGCGGCAGCCTACAAACCGCTGGAACTGCAGAAGGGCATGGGCCAGCGCGGCGGTGTGGCGCGCTTCCCGGTGCTGCAACTGACCTACCAACTGGTCATCCGTCCCGACCGTTTCCCCGAAGGCTTCGGGCAGCAATCACGCGAGTTCGCCCTCAGCCAGTACAGCCGCGCCATGGACATCATCACGCAATCGGAAAGCGAGATCGACAGTCACTACTGGATCGACATCCCGCCCGAGGACATGGAGAAGTACAACGTGATGCTGCGTGAAGCGCGCATTTCACTGACCGAAGAAGGCATCTATGACAAACGCATGATGGCGGTGATGAAGCGCGTGCGCTGCCAGATCGACTCAGCCGATGCCGAGTGCGCCCAGAACCTCGAATAACAATAACGAACGGGGGCACGCCCCCGGACTCGGCCTTGACCGTAGAGCCTGCCATGCCCATTGCCTCGACCATGATCAGCCATGACCAGCCTGCGCCAGCCCAGACGTTCAAACGTCCTCTGCTTGGCCGCTGGCTTTCCACCCTGCCAGTCTTCCTTCTGCTGACCCTGACCCTGGTCATAGGCACCGGGGAGATGCTCCATGGCCAACTTCTGCGCATGGGCGAGCGTCTGTTCGGCGATCCGGCTGCCGGTGTGCAGTACTTCATGCTGCGCGCCGATCCGGTGACCCCGACCTGCGATCCGAGCCCCGACCTCGATGCTCCGCTGGCCAGGCAGCCCGCCCAGACCAGCAGCGATATCGACGACCTGTTCGACGCGACCGAGGTCGACCCGCAAGCGCAACGCAGCGCCCTGCAACGTGCCGCTCGACTCTGCGCGCAGCGGCATACGCTGCACGCGGCCGTCGTCGCGCACATGACGCCCGAACTGAAACTGTTCCGCAGCCTGGAAACCTCGTTCTTCGGCATCTTTCGCTTCGGCACCGACAACCGCGCCCTGCTCCTGCTGCTGCTCATCGCCATCGCCGGCATCACCACCACCCTGCGCAACCACCATATCTCGCTGCGTCCCGCCAAGAGCCGGCTCGATCACCGCGTCTCGGCTGCTGGCATGGTCATCGCCAATGCCTTGCTGGTGTTTTCCTGCAGCCATTACCTGCATACCCTGCTCAACGCCGACCTGCCACTGAACAGGCCGTATCTCAATGGGCTGTGGATCGCGCTGTTCAGCTGCCTGTGCCTGATCAGCGTCTACCACTTGCTCAAACCACCGGCGGACGCCGAGCCTGGCGGCAATCTGGGACTGGCGCTGCTCTGCACGCCGCTGTACGCCATCATGGCGATCAGTTCCTTCACCTCGTTTTCGCTGCAAGGCCACCATGGCGGCATCGCCATCTACCTGGGTCAGTTGGTCGAGCTGTCGGGTATTTTCCTCAACCTGGCCCTGTTCATCTGGGCCGGCATGCTGCTCAAGCAGACCAACGTGGTCGACCGCTTCCTCGATCTGGTTCGCCCCTGGCGTCTGTCGCCGGAGCTGCTGACCTGGATTCTGCTGATCGGCGCCGCCGTGCCGACGGCCTACACGGGCGCCTCGGGCATCTTCGTCATCGCCGCTGGGGCCATCATCTACCGCGAAGTGCTGCTCTCCGGGGGCCGCCGGCAATTCGCCCTGGCCGTCTCGGCGATGTCCGGCTCGCTCGGCGTGGTACTGCGCCCCTGTCTGCTGATCGTGGTGGTGGCAGCATTGAACAAGCAGGTGACCACGGCCGAACTGTACAACTGGGGGATCGCCGTTTTCGTCCTGACCTCGTCGCTGTTCCTGATCGCCTCGCAGGTGCTGCGTCAACAACGATTCAACATTGCCCATCCACGTGACGCCATGCCCGCCATGGCTCGCGCGCTGGTGCCAGTGGCCCCGTATATCCTCATCGCCATCATGGTGGTCTGGATCTACAGCTACCTGCTCGACACCCGGCTGAACGAGTTCACCGCGCCGGTGATGTTACCGGTCATCCTGCTGGTGGTGCTGATCTTCGACAAGCTGCGCGGCGAGTCACTGCTGGAAACACCGAGCGCCCGCGCCATCGAGAACGATCAGGGCAACAGCCAGCGCAACTTCACCCAGGCCGTGGGCGCCGCCACTTACGACACTGTCGGCCATATCGGCGCGCTGACCTTGCTGATGGCCTTGTCGGTATCCACTGGCGGGGTGATCGAACGCTCCGGCCTCATGGAGCTGATCCCGCAGGACTTCCAGAGCATCTGGCTGGCACTGACCGCGTTGATGGTGGTGCTGTTCCTGATCGGTATGGTGATGGACGCCTTTGGCGTGGTGATCCTGGTATCGGCCACCATTGCGCCGATCGCCTATGCCAACGGCATTCACCCGGTGCATTTCTGGATGATCGCCCTGACCGCCATGGAGCTGGCCTACCTGTCACCCCCCGTGGCGCTCAACCATCTACTGGCCAGGCAGGTAGTGGGCGAGGCGGAGATCGCCGCCGCCGACAAGGAGGTGCGTCATATGGGCTTCTACTACCGCTACGAGCGCTGGATCCTGCCGATGACGGTAATGATCGTGGCGCTGCTGATCGTCACCTATGGCGGTGAACTGATCGTCGAGCACGGTGCGCAGACGCTGGAGCTGTGGCGCGGCTGACTGCCACAGTGACCGGGCAACGCCCGCCCAGCGCAGGGCGGGCGCCAGTTTTCAGGGCCGGTGTGGGCGCGAGAGGAACTCGTGCGACTGCATTTCCAGCAGACGGCTCAGCGTGCGCTGGAACTCGAAGCTCAGGCGGCCGCCGGTATAGAGATCCTTGAGTTCCACCTCGGCGGAGATGATCAGCTTGACGTTGCGGTCGTAGAACTCGTCCACCAGGTTGATGAAGCGGCGCGCCATGTCGTCCTTGGCCACGCTCATCTGCTCGACATTGGCCAGGATCACCGCGTGGAAGATCTTGCCCAGCTCGATGTAATCGTTCTGGCTGCGCGGGCCGTCGCACAGCTCGCGGAATTCGAACCAGGCCACGTCCTCGCATATCCGCACGGCGTGGATCGCGCGGTTCTCGATCATCAGCGCCTCGTTCTCCACCATGTGGGTGCAGTCCGGCAGCAGGCTCTGGAAGCTCTTGCGCAGGCTGTCTTCAGCGGCCGGGCCGAGCGGGAAGTGGAACAGCTCGGCCTGCTCCAGCGCACGCAGGCGATAGTCGACGCCGCTGTCGACGTTGACGATGTCGGTGTGTTCCTTGAGCAGGGCAATGGCCGGCAGGAAGCGCGCGCGCTGCAGGCCGTCCTTGTACAGGCCGTCCGGCACGATGTTGGAAGTGGCCACCAGGGACACGCCGTTCTTGAACAGCTCTTCCATCAGCGTGGCGAGGATCATGGCGTCGGTGATATCGCTGACGAAGAACTCATCGAAGCAGATCACCCGCGCCTCGTCGGCGAAACGCTTGCCGATGATGGTCAGCGGGTTCTTCTCGCCCTTGAGGGTCTTCATCTCCTCGTGCACGCGCTTCATGAAGCGGTGGAAGTGGGTGCGCATCTTCTGCTCGAACGGCAGTGCATCGAAGAAGGTGTCGACCAGGTAGGTCTTGCCACGCCCGACGCCACCCCAGAAATACAGGCCCTTGACCGGCCCCTGCGGCTTCTTGCCGAACAGCTTGCCCATCAGCCCGGATTTGCTCTGGTCACGCGCGATCAGATCGTCGTACAGACGCTGCAGATGACGGACGGCATTTTCCTGGGCCGCATCATGGAAGAAGTCTGGCCGCTTGAGATCGGCCTGATAACGCTCTAGGGGGGTCATGATTCGTTAGCCGGGCAAGTAAAAACGGGGGCGTCACTTTAGCGACGCCCCCGTTGCTTGGCAATCATGGCCGTAGTCCGGATGCAATCCGGGGGATAGTGGCGATGCGTGCCCCTGATTGCATCCGGGCTATTTCATTCCTGCGGCGCCAGCGCCTCACGCAGACGGGCGATGGCATCTTCCAGCGCCTGGCCGTCAGCGAACTCGGGGCTGCTCGCCACGCTTTCACCGTCGATCCAGACCGAGAACAGCTGACCTTCGGCACGCACATCCAGCGGTTCGCCAGATTGCAGACGCTTGTTGATCATGCCGGCCGACTTGCCATCGGCGAAGGATTTCGACAGCAGCAATTGCTCGCCATCGGCATCGAGCAGACGGAAACGGAAGCTGCCGTCTTCATCGCGGAAGCTGACGAAGCGTGCGCTCTTGGCGGCTTTCTTCTTCTCGCCAGCAGTGACCTGCACCTGTTCGCGGAACGAGCGCAGGCCCACCGCCTCGCGCAGCTCGCCGAGGAACGGCGTGGCGATCTTGCGCGCCTTGGCTGCTCCGGCGAGGAGGATGTCCTCGAGATCGGCTGGCCTGGCGATCAGCGCGTTGTAGCGCTCGCGCGCCTCGCCCAGGGTGTCTTCGAGCAACTGGTACAGACGGTTCTTCGCCTCGCCCCAGGCCAGGCCGCCTTCCAGCTCGGCACGGAACTCGGCCTGCTGCGCGTGGCTGGCAAAGGCCTGGTACAGGGTGAACAGGTGCGAACCCTCGGCATCCTTGGGCTCGCCCGGCAGTTTGGAATCGGTGACGATGCGCGCCACGGCGTCCTTGAGCTGCTTGGCGGTGCCGAACAGCGGGATGGTGTTGTCGTAGCTCTTGCTCATCTTGCGCCCATCGAGGCCGGGCAGCGTGGCCACTTCTTCCTCGATCACCACCTCGGGCAGGACGAACAGGTCCTTGCCCTTGCCGAACAGATGGTTGAAGCGCTGGCCAATGTCGCGGGCCATTTCCACGTGCTGGATCTGGTCACGACCGACCGGCACCTTCTGCGCGTTGAACATCAGGATGTCCGCCGCCATCAGCACCGGATAACTGAACAGGCCCATGGTCACGCCGGCATCCGGGTCTTCGCCCTGTTCGACGTTCTTGTCCACCGAAGCCTTGTAGGCGTGGGCACGGTTGAGCAGGCCCTTGCCGGCGACGCAGGTCAGCAGCCAGCACAGCTCGGGAATCTCGGGAATGTCGGACTGGCGGTAGAAGGTCGCCTTGTCGGTATCCAGGCCCAGCGCCAGCCAGGTGGCTGCGATTTCCAGGCGCGAACGCTGGATGCGCGCCGGATCATCGCACTTGATCAGCGCGTGGTAGTCGGCGAGGAAGTAGAAGGAATCCATCTGCGGATCGCGGCTGGCAACGATGGCCGGACGGATGGCGCCGGCGTAGTTGCCCAGGTGCGGCGTGCCGGTGGTGGTGATACCGGTAAGGATACGGGTGGTCATGATCAGATTCGCTTTGCTTGAACTATTTCGCTGATCGCGCGAGCCGGGGCCGCGGGACGCCTTGAATGCCAGATTGGTCGTAGGGTGCGCACGGCGAACCCTGCGCCACGTTCACAGACGCGGCAGAAGGAGTTCCTTCAGATCCGTCAGCTTGCCGTGAAAAAAGTGACCGCATTCTGCCACTTTCAGCAGCTCATGGGCACGCCCGAGATGGGTCGACCAGTCGTACACGGCCTGCGGCTCGACGACTTCGTCGCTATCGGGCTGGATCACCACCAGCGGGCACTGGCTGGCAGGTGGCGTCTCGGCGGTCAGCCGATGCACCGCCGGCGCCACCATGAACAGCTTGCTCGGCACCTGCCCCTGCGCCTCCAGGCGCGCACCCAGCGCCGCAGCGACGAAGCCACCGAAGGAAAAGCCCAGCAGCGTGACGGGCAGGTTCGGATATTCCTCCTGCAGCCAGGCGGCAACGGCTTCGGCATCGTCCACCTCGCCGGTGCCCATGTCGTGACTGCCGGCACTGGCGCCAACGCCGCGATAATTGAAACGCAACGTGTGATATCCGCAGTCACGTGCGGTGCGCTGCAAGGTGCTCACCACCTTGTTGAGCATGGTGCCGCCCTGCACCGGGTTGGGATGGCAGATCAGCGCCACGCCTCGGGCGTCCGGTACTTCCAGCAGAAGGGCTTCGAGTTGACCCACCGGGCCTTGAATGAAAAGAGGGGTTTCGCGACTGAGCAACACTGAACTCCGTGACCCCGCAACGGGTCGACTCGTCTAGCAAACTGCCTGTGCGGCAAATGAACCTGTTCAGCGTCTCGAGAGCTCACGCAATGCACGGCAAGAACAGGAGAGAAAGCGCAGTGTACTGGTGTACATGAGCATTCCGAACCTGTTTTTAACCCAGCAGTGCCGACGCGCAGTAGACTCAGAGCAGGTTCTGGTCGTATACAGCACAGGCTCGAGCCGCTAACGTAAAGCAAAGCCGTTTTGAGAGGAAGGACTCGTGGAACAGACCGTTACAGCCTGGTTGATACCCGCCCTGACCCTGGTGGTCGGCATCGCCGTGGGCTTTGTGCTCGCCCGCCTGGCCCCCAATGCTGCACCGGGCCGTACGCAGCGGCAGATGGATGAAATGCAGGCACGCTTCGAGGCTTACCAGAACGAAGTGGTGACCCACTTCAACACCACCGCCAGCCTGGTGAAGAAACTCACCCAGAGCTACCAGGACGTGCAGGAACACCTGTCCGACGGCGCCAACCGCCTGGCCCTGGATGAGCTGACCCGTCAGCGCCTGCTGGCCACCCTGAACAGCACCGAAGCAGGCGAAAAGCGCGAGCGCCTGACCCCGCCGAAGAACCATGAAATGCCCAAGGACTACGCGCCGAAAAGCGACGGCCCGGGCATGCTGGACGAGAGCTACGGGCTTAAGAAGTAACCCGCCAGGCAAAATACGGAGCCCCGCGGATTGCGGGGCTTTTTATTGGGCAACGATTGCAGGAGCGAGCGCTGTTCGCGAACGCTTCGCGAGCGGAGCTCGCTCCTGCGACCGACCGGGGCCTTGCCGGACCGGCCATGAAAAAGCCCCGCATCACTGCAGGGCTTCTCGTTCAACGCAAGCGCGTTAGATCGCGCCGCGGCTACGCAGCAGATCCAGCACCGCCTTGACGCCCTCCTCGACCGACTGCGCCTGGGTGTCGATCACCAG
>CAMPIF010000192.1 GCA_946886245.1 Ectopseudomonas composti
GTCCATGGTGTTCAACGGCGCCATCTACAACTACCCCGAGCTGCGCGCCGAACTGGAGACGCTGGGTTATCGCTTCTTCTCCGGCGGTGACACCGAGGTGCTGCTCAAGGGCTATCACGCCTGGGGCGAAAAACTGCTGCCCAAGCTCAATGGCATGTTCGCCTTCGCCGTCTGGGAACGTGACAAGCAAAGCCTGTTCATCGCCCGCGACCGCCTGGGCGTCAAACCCTTGTATCTGTCGCGTACCGGCGAGCGCCTGCGCTTCGCCTCTTCGCTGCCGGCCCTGCTGCAAGGCGGCGATATCGCCAAGACGCTGGATGCCGTCGCCCTCAACCACTATCTGAATTTTCACGCCGTGGTGCCGGCACCGCGCACCATCCTGGCGGGCGTGGAGAAGCTGCCGCCGGCCACCTGGATGCGCATCGACGCCGATGGCAAGGTCGAGCAGAACACCTGGTGGACGCTGCAATTCGGCCCGCAAGGCGATGAAACCGGCTACGGCCTGGAAGAATGGCGCGAGCAGGTGCTGGACACCATGCGCGAAGCCGTGGCGATTCGTCAGCGTGCGGCCGTGGACGTCGGCGTGCTGCTGTCCGGCGGCGTCGATTCGAGCATGCTGGTCGGCCTGCTGCGCGAAGCCGGTGTGGAGAACCTGCTGACCTTCTCCATCGGCTTCCAGGATGCCGGTGGCGAGCGTGGCGACGAATTCCAGTATTCGGATCTGATCGCCCAGCGCTTCGCCACCCGTCACCACCAGCTGCGCATCGGCGAACACGAGATTCTCGATCAGTTGCCGCAGGCCTTCCGCGCCATGAGCGAGCCGATGGTCAGCCACGACTGCATCGCCTTCTACCTGCTCTCACGTGAAGTGGCCAAACACTGCAAGGTGGTGCAGAGCGGCCAGGGCGCTGACGAGCTGTTCGCTGGCTACCACTGGTACCCGCAGGTCGATGGCGCAGACGATGCCTTCGCCGCCTACCGCGCCGCCTTCTTCGACCGCGAGCACGACGAATACGCGGCCTGCGTGCAGCCTGCCTGGCTGACCGGTGACATGGCCGGCGAGTTCGTTCGCGAGCACTTCGCCATGCCCGGCGCCAGTGCTGCGGTAGACAAGGCCCTGCGCCTGGACAGCACGGTGATGCTGGTCGACGACCCGGTCAAACGCGTGGACAACATGACCATGGCCTGGGGTCTGGAGGCGCGCACGCCATTCCTCGACTACCGCGTGGCCGAACTGTCGGCGCGCATTCCGGCGCAGTTCAAGCTGCCTGACGGCGGTAAACATGTGCTCAAGGAAGCGGCGCGCAAGGTCATCCCCAGCGAGGTGATCGACCGGCCCAAGGGCTACTTCCCGGTGCCGGGTCTCAAGCACCTGGAGGGCGCCACCCTGGGTTGGGTGCGCGACCTGCTGCTCGACCCCAGCCAGGATCGCGGCCTGTTCAACCCGAGCATGCTCGATCAGTTGCTGACCAACCCGCAGAGCCAGCTCACCCCATTGCGTGGCTCCAAGCTGTGGCAACTGGCGGCGCTCAACCTGTGGCTGAGCGAACAGGGTCTGTAACTGCACAGGAGCGGCTGCGCGGCTGAAGCACCATGCCGCCCAGCCGTTCCTGCGAGCCAAAGAACGGTCGTAGCCCAGATGCAATCCGGGATTTGTCGCGACTCAATGACGATCCGGCTCAGACCGGACGTAGTGAACACGGACAGGGACTATTCCATGCGCTCCACTGCCTTCAACCAACGCCTGCTGCGCGGCCAGACACCCTCCTACGAGCGTCTGCAGGCACGCCTGGCCGAGGATCACAGCAGCCAGCCCAGTCAACCGCAAGCCATTCATTGCGGCTGGGGCCGCCTGCTGATCGGCCATACCTACCCCGATGCCACCGCCCTGGCCGAATCCCTGCTGGGCGAGCAGCCCGGCGAGCGCGATATCGCGCTGTACGTGGCCGCCCCGCATCAGGTGCTGGCCCATGCGCCGCAACAGCTGTTTCTCGACCCCTCCGACACGTTGCGCCTGTGGTTCACCGACTACCGCCCGGCGGATACGAAAACCACGGAAGCTGCGCCGCGCCGGGCGCAGAACGACGCCGACTGGCAGGCAATCAACTGCCTGTACCAGACGCGCGGCATGCTGCCGATCGACCCGACCAAGCTCACCCCCTACAACGAGGGCGGCCCGACCTACTGGCTGGCCGAGGACGAAGACAGCGGCGCGGTGATTGGCAGCGTCATGGGCCTCAACCACCAGCGTGCCTTCCGTGACCCGGAAAACGGCAGCAGCCTCTGGTGCCTGGCGGTCGACCCGCAATGCAGCCGCCCAGGCGTCGGCGAGGTGCTGGTCCGCCATCTGATCGAACACGGCATGAGCCGTGGCCTGAGCTACCTCGACCTGTCGGTGCTGCACGACAACAAGCAGGCCAAGAAGCTCTACGCCAAGCTGGGCTTCCGCGAACTGCAGACCTTCAGCCTCAAGCGCAAGAACGGCATCAACCAGCCGCTGTTCCTCGGTCCCGGCCCGCAGGCCGAGCTCAACCCTTATGCACGCATCATCGTCGACGAGGCGCTGCGCCGCGGTATCGACGTGCAGGTGGACGACGCCGATGCCGGACTGTTTACCCTCAGCCACGGCGGCCGACGCATCCGCTGCCGCGAATCGCTGTGCGACCTGACCAGTGCAGTGAGCATGACCCTGTGCCAGGACAAGCGCCTGACTCATCGCGCCCTGTCGCGCGCCGACCTCAGCGTGCCGGCCCAGCGTCTGGCCGGTAGCGCCGAAGACAACGCCACCTTTCTCGCCGAACACGGTTCGGTGGTGGTCAAGCCGGTCGACGGCGAACAGGGCCAGGGCGTGGCGGTCGATCTGCGCACGCCGGGCGAGGTGCAGGAAGCCATCGAGCGCGCCCGCGTGTTCGACCAGCGCGTGCTGCTGGAGAGTTACCACGAAGGCCACGACCTGCGCGTGCTGGTGATCGGCTATGAGGTGGTGGCCGCAGCCATTCGCCGCCCGGCCGAAATCATCGGCGATGGCCGCCACAGCATCGGCAAGCTGATCGATGCGCAGAGCCGTCGTCGTCAGGCCGCCACCGGTGGCGAAAGCCGCATCCCCAAGGACGCAGAAACCCTGCGCACCCTGCACGGTGCCGGCCTCGACTACGACAGCGTGTTGCCAGCCGGCGAACGCCTGGCCGTGCGCAAGACCGCCAACCTGCACACCGGCGGTACCCTGGAGGATGTCACCGCGATCCTTCACCCGGCGCTGCGTGACGCCGCCATCAAAGCCGCGCGCGCCCTGGAAATCCCCGTGGTCGGCCTCGACCTGCTGGTGCCGGCTGCCGACCAGCCGCAGTACGTGTTCATCGAAGCCAACGAACGCGCCGGCCTGGCCAACCACGAACCGCAGCCAACCGCCGAGCGCTTCGTCGATCTGCTGTTCCCGCTCAGCCAGACACCGAGCTGAGCCTTCTCCCCCGGCCCTCTCCCACATTTGGGAGAGGGGAAAACCCAACGCCGAGGAGCTTGCATGCAACAACTACCCGAACCCGATCTCGACTACATGCAGAAGGTGCTGCTGGAGATGCTTGCCATCCCCAGCCCCACCGGTTTCACCGACACCATCGTGCGCTACGTCGCCGAGCGTCTCGAAGAGCTGGAAATCCCCTTCGAGCTGACCCGCCGCGGCACCATCCGCGCCACCCTGCGCGGGCGCCAGAGCGAGTACGAGCGTTTCGACCGTGCCGTTTCCGTGCACCTGGACACCATTGGCGCCATCGTTCGCGAGATCAAGGACAACGGCCGCCTCGGCCTGGCGCCGGTGGGCTGCTGGTCGAGCCGCTTCGCCGAGGGCAGCCGTGTCAGCCTGTTCACCGACAACGGCGTGATTCGCGGCAGCGTGCTGCCCCTGATGGCCTCGGGGCACGCCTTCAACACCGCCGTAGACACCATGCCGGTGAGCTGGGATCACGTCGAACTGCGCCTGGACGCCTACTGCGCCACGCGCGCCGATTGCGATTCACTGGGCGTTTGCGTCGGTGATTTCGTCGCCTTCGACCCGCTGCCGGAGTTTTCCGAGAGCGGTCATATCAGCGCCCGTCACCTCGACGACAAGGCCGGTGTCGCCGCATTGCTGGCCTCGCTCAAGGCGATTCGTGACCACGGCCTGCAACCGATGATCGACTGCCACCCGCTGTTCACCATCACCGAGGAGGTCGGCTCAGGCGCCGCCGCTGCGCTGCCCTGGGATGTCAGCGAATTCGTCGGCATCGACATTGCCCCGGTCGCGCCGGGCCAGCAGTCCAGCGAGCACGCCGTCAGCGTGGCCATGCAGGACTCCGGCGGCCCCTATGACTATCACCTGTCACGCCAGTTGCTGCGCCTGGCGGCCGAACAGGAGGTACCGGTACGGCGCGACCTGTTCCGCTACTACCACAGCGACGCGCAATCGGCGGTCACCGCTGGCCATGACATTCGCACGGCGCTGCTGGCCTTCGGCTGCGACGCCACCCATGGCTATGAACGCACTCATATCGACAGCCTCAAGGCCCTCAGCCGCCTGCTCACCGCCTACATGATGAGCCCGCCGGTATTCGCCAGCGACGCGCAGCCGGCACAGGGTTCGCTGGAGCGTTTCAGCCATCAACTGGAGCACGATGCGCAGATGGAAAGCGATACCCGTGTCCCACCCGTGGACAGCCTGGTCGGGCAACATGATCGGGACGCTTGAAGGCTTCAGCGCATAAAGGCAAAGTGACACGAAAGGACGACAGGGGGGCATCAGCTCCCCTTTTTCTGGCCTGCAGTCAGTGGCCAACCTTCGGGCCGTCGCCACGCGACGTTGAACATGACACTCCGGCCATCTCTCATGGCCTTCTGAGGTTCACGGATGCCTCGCGTCTTTCTGGCCTTGTTGCTGTTCTGGCTTGCCTGCCCAAGTTGGGCCCTTACGCCTGCGCCGCTCGATAGCGACGACATGCGTCTATCCCTGGGCCCTTACACCGGCTACTACGAAGACGTGGACGGCACCCTCAGCGTCGAGCAGGTGCGGGCACTGGATGACAATGCCTTCCGTAACCCCGGCGGCGAACACGCCAACCTTGGCAAGAACGCATCCGTATGGTGGTTCAAGGTTCGCCTGGTCAATGCGCTTGAGCATGAGCTGGGCGGCTATCTCGAAGTCAATTATCCGCTGCTCGATCACCTTCAGGTTCACCTGATCAGGCCCGACGGCAAGCGTCTGGAACAGGAAAGCGGCGATAGCTTCGCCTTCTCCCAGCGGCCGGTACAGGTGCGCAACTTCTGGTTTCCCATGCAGCTGGAGCCGGGTGTCAGCACCCTGCTGATCCGCGTGGAAACCAGCAGCACGGTGTTTGTGCCGCTGTTCTTCGCCACCTACGGTGCCAGCGCGGCGGCGCAGGAAAACCTGATGGGCTTCAATGGCGCGTTCTACGGCGTGCTGTTCGCCATGTTCTGCTACAACCTGTTCCTCTACCTGTCGCTGCGCGAATCGGCCTATCTCTGGTACCTGGCCTACAACCTCAACGTCGGTCTGCTCGCGGCCTGCTTCGACGGCATGCTGTTCAAGCTGCTCCCCGAGCACGTGGCCTTGCAGTCGGTCAGCATCTACATCCTGATGTACCTGCACTGCCTCACGGCCATCCAGTTCAGCCGCCATTTCCTGCACGCACGCCAGTATTTCCCGCGCCTGGATACCGGCCTGCGTCTGTTGATGCTGATCTGCGTCGGCTGCCTGCTGTCGGTGCCGCTGATCGGCTTCGCCGCCTGGAACATCCTGGCCAGCGTTACCGTATCCCTGGTGTCGCTGATCCTGCTGCTGACCGGCCTCTACGTATGGCGTCGCGGCGTGCGTTATGGCTCCTACTACACCCTGGCCTGGGCCATCCTGCTGTTCGCCTTCATCCAGGCCACCACTGGCTCCCTGGGGCTGGAAGTATTCGGCGTATTCGGCGCCACGGTGGTGAAGATCGGCGTGACCATCGAGCTGATCACCCTGTCCATCGGTCTTGCCGACCGCATCAATTTGCTCAAGGAAGAAGGCTTCCAGTCGCGCCGTGCAGCCGAGCAGGCCGCCTTCGAGAGCCAGGCCAAGAGCCGTTTCCTGGCCAAGATGAGCCACGAGATCCGCACCCCGCTCAACGGCGTGCTGGGCATGCTGCAGCTGCTGCGCGAAACGCCTCTGGATCGTAGCCAGCGCTTCTACGTCGACACCATTTCCAGCTCCGGCAGTTCGTTGATGGCAGTGATCAACGACATCCTCGACTACGCCCGCATCGAATCCGGCAAGCTCAGCCTGGAGCAGATCGAGTTCGATCTCGAAGACATGATTTCCGAGACACTCAGCCTGTTCACCGGCCAGGCCCTGGATAAACGCCTGCGCCTCTACATCAGCCTGGAGAACGGCGTGCCACGGCGCATTCAGGGTGATCCGACGCGACTCAAACAGATCCTGATGAACCTGCTCAGCAACGCCCTGAAGTTCACTGCCGAAGGCCATGTGGCGGTCAGCGTCAGCCGCCGTAGCGACAGCCATGGCAACCCGCATCTGGTGATCGCCGTCAGCGACAGCGGTATCGGCATCAGTGAGCAGGCGCTGGCGCAGCTGTTCGAATCCTTCGCTCAGGGTGATTCCAGCACCACCCGCCGTTATGGCGGCAGCGGCCTGGGGCTGGCCATCAGCAAGGAGCTGGTGGAGATGATGGGTGGCCGAATCGAGGTGCAGAGCACCCTGGGCCAGGGCACTCGCTTCGCGTTCGACATGCCGCTGCTGGCCGAACAGGAAACACCCGACGAGCTCAGCCGCCTGTTGGCCGGACGCACCGCCCTGCTCGCCTCTCTCGATGGTCTGGGCCTGGATGCCATGAGTCGCCTGCTCGGACGCTGGGGCATGCGTACCGAGCGCTGCCAGACGCCGGAGCGCCTGCAGGATTACCTGGAGGATTTCGCGGCACCGCCGCTGCTGGTGCTGATGGCGCCCTGGCCAGGTGGCGTCAACCACTGGCTTGATTCACTCAGGCCCAAGCTGCAGGCGCAACAGCGCGTGCTGCTGGTCTGCCCGCCCGAGGCCTGCCAGCAACTGCCGACAAGCCACGCACTACGCCTGCAACACCTGGCCCAGCCGGTGGCGATCAACGCACTGCGTCAGGCCTTGAACGGGCTGTATGAAGAACCCAGAGCACAGGTACATCAGTTGGTCAGAGAAATACGCAGCGACAACAGCGAAGCCCCCTGCATCCTGGTGGCTGAGGACAACCCGGTGAACCAACTGGTGGTTCAGGGCTTTCTGAAAAAACGTGGCTACAGCGTGCGCCTGGTAACCGACGGCCAGGCGGCGGTGGATGAATATGATCGCGATCCGGCTGCCGTGCACCTGATCCTGATGGATTGCGAAATGCCGGTGATGGACGGCTTCGAAGCCACCCGGCAGATTCGCCGCCTGGAGCGCAGCCGGCAACTCGCTGCCGTGCCCATCATCGCGCTGACCGCGCATATCCTCGAGGAGCACCGCCAGCACGGCCTGGATGCCGGCATGGACGATTTTCTCGGCAAACCGCTGGATAGCGCGCTGCTCTACAGCACGCTGGAGCGCCATCTCAAGCGACCCGGCATGGTGCACTGAGAGCACTCGCAGCACGGCGCCCTATGGCTCTATCATGGGCGCCTAACAGGCCGCTGAAAAACGTAGGCGAGGCAGCCAGTGC
>CAMPIF010000193.1 GCA_946886245.1 Ectopseudomonas composti
AATCGGATTGGTGACTCATGGTGCGCGATCCTCAGGAATAGCCCTGACGTTTCTTTTCTTCCATCGACCCTGCGGCATCGTGATCGATCACGCGGCCCTGGCGCTCGGAAGTACGGGTCAGGAGCATCTCCTGGATGATTTCGGGCAAAGTCAGTGCCGTGGACTCCACCGCCCCGGTCAGCGGGTAGCAGCCGAGGGTACGGAAACGCACCATCTTCTTGGTGATGCGCGCCTTCTCTTCATCGGACAGGTGCTCGAGGATGCGCTCGTCATCGATCATGATCAGCGTGCCGTTCTTCTCGATCACTTCGCGTTCGGCGGCGAAGTACAGCGGCACGATCGGAATCTGCTCCAGGTAGATGTACTGCCAGATGTCCAGCTCGGTCCAGTTCGACAGCGGGAAGACGCGGATCGACTCGCCCTTCTTGACCTTGCCGTTGTAAACGTTCCACAGCTCCGGCCGCTGGTTCTTCGGGTCCCAGCGGTGCTTGCTGTCGCGGAAGGAATACACGCGCTCCTTGGCGCGCGACTTCTCTTCGTCGCGACGCGCGCCACCGAAGGCGGCATCGAAGCCGTACTTGTCCAGCGCCTGCTTGAGGCCTTCGGTCTTCATCACGTCGGTGTGCTTGGCACTGCCGTAGGTGAAGGGGTTCATGTCCTGCGCCACACCATCAGGGTTGATGTGGGTGATCAGATCCAGGCCCATCTCGCTGACCATCTTCTCGCGGAAGCGGTACATCTCCTGGAATTTCCAGCGGGTATCGACGTGCATCACCGGAAAGGGCAGCTTGCCTGGGAAGAACGCCTTGCGGGCCAGGTGCAGCATCACGGCTGAATCCTTGCCGATGGAATAGAGCATCACCGGGTTGTCGAATTCGGCGGCCACTTCACGAATGATGTGGATGCTTTCCGCCTCCAACTGCTTCAGATGGGTCAATTTGTCGAGCATGGCTACTCACGGTTTGCTGTTGTGGGGCCGGCGGGCCGTGGACGAGCGCGCACTCTAACACAGCGTCTGCTTATACTCAGGACGCTGGTTAGACCGAAACGATCTAGCGTTATGCCTGCCCGTGCGGGCGATTCAGATCGGGTTGGGGCAGTCGATGAACAGGTGTTCGAGGGCGAAACGCCGCGCCAGATAATCCCCCAGGGCCTGCACGCCGTAGCGTTCGGTAGCGTGATGGCCGGCGGCGATGAAGCTCACGCCATTCTCGCGCGCGCTGTGGAAGGTCTGCTCGGAGGCTTCGCCGGTCAGGTAAAGATCGACACCTGCAGCAATCGCCTGGTCGATATAGCCCTGCCCGCCGCCCGTGCACCAACCAACTCGACGAATCAGCCCATCGCCCTCGACCAGCAGCGGCTCACGCCCCAGCGTTTGCTGCACGTGCCGGGCGAAGTCGGACGCGCTCATCGGCTCTTGCAGCGAGCCGACGAGGCCGACGGTGCGCGGATTTTCCGGCTCCAGCGGCCCCTCGACGACGATGCCCAACTGCCGTGCGAGCTGCACGTTGTTGCCCACCTCGGGATGCACGTCCAGCGGCAGGTGATAGGCCAGCAAGCTGATGTCGTTGGCCAGCAACGCTTTCAGGCGGCGCTGCTTCATGCCGGTGACACAGGGGTTCTCGCCCTTCCAGAAATAGCCATGATGCACCAGCAGCACATCGGCCTCGGCCTCGATGGCCGCTTCGATCAGCGCCTGGCTGGCAGTGACGCCGCTGACGATGCGACTGACCTGCGGACGCCCCTCGACCTGCAGGCCATTGGGGCAGTAATCATTGATACGCGACGCGTTCAGAAAGGTGTCAGCTTCTTCCACTAACGTGCTCAGGGCAATGGCCATGAAGATTCCTCACAAGCTGTTGCGGGCCGCTGCCTAATTGGCGAGCTCCTCATTATAATGCGCCACCTTAAGGGCCGGATTTGGCCCCCGCAACCCTCAGGATTGTCTCGATGCCCCAGGCACTGCGTTTTCTCGGTTGGCCCCTGCTGGTCGGTGTGTTGTTCGCACTGCTGCTGATTCAGCGCTACCCGCAGTGGGTCGGCTTGCCACGCCAGGACGTGCAACTGGTGCAAGCACCGCTCTACAGCCGCCTGCAGGAAGGCCCGGTGTCCTACTCCGAGGCAGTCGATACCGCATCGCCAGCAGTGGCCAACCTGTACACCACCAAACTGGTGAGCAAACCGGCCCATCCGCTGTTCGAAGATCCGACCTTCCGCCGCTTCTTCGGCGACAACCTGCCCCGCCAGCAGCGCATGGAGTCGAGCCTCGGCTCGGCCGTACTGTTGAGCCGTGAAGGCTATCTGCTGACCAACAATCACGTGGTCAGCGGCGCCGACCAGATCGTCGTTGCCCTCAAGGATGGCCGCGAAACCCTGGCACGGGTGATCGGTAACGACCCGGAAACCGACCTGGCCGTATTGAAGATCGACCTGCCCAATCTCCCGGCGATCACCCTGGGGCGCTCCGACAGCATTCGCATCGGCGACGTCACCCTGGCCATCGGCAACCCCTTCGGCGTCGGTCAGACCGTGACCATGGGCATCATCAGCGCCACCGGGCGCAACCAGCTGGGCCTCAACACCTACGAAGACTTCATCCAGACCGATGCGGCGATCAACCCCGGCAACTCCGGCGGCGCGCTGATCGATGCGCACGGCAACCTGGTGGGCATCAACACCGCGATCTTCTCCAAGTCCGGCGGCTCACAGGGCATCGGCTTCGCCATCCCGGTGAAACTGGCCATGGAGGTGATGCAGGCAATCATCGAGCATGGCAAGGTGATTCGCGGCTACCTCGGCGTCGAGGTGCAACCACTGACGCCGGAACTGGCCGAGTCCTTCGGTCTCGATGGCCGTCCCGGCATTGTCGTCGCCGGTGTCTATCGCGACGGTCCGGCACAGAAAGCCGGCCTGCAGCCTGGGGACCTGATTCTCAGCATCGATGGCGAACCGGCCAGTGACGGTCGCCGTTCGATGAATCAGGTCGCACGCACCACGCCTGGCGACAATATCCGCATCGACGTGCTGCGCAACGGCAAACCGCTGCAACTGACCGCCGAAGTCGGTATTCGCCCTCCCGTTAACGGCAACTGATCAGCGCTCATTTTCAAGTGGGAACTTTTCTCGATTGAGGTTATTGTAATGTTATTACATAAACACCAATCATCCGGAGACTCTTCCCCTTGCGCGTCACTTCCGCCTTGCTTGCCGGCAGCCTGTTAACACCCTGCACTCTTGCCGCCGAATCTCCGGCCCAACTGGCCGACAGCATCATCAGCGCCCCCAGTGAACAAGCCGATGGGCCGGTGCAGGGCTACCGCGCCAAACGCTCATCCACTGCCACTCGCACCGACACACCGATCAGCGAAATTCCCCAGGCCATCAGCGTGGTCCCCGCCCAGGTGCTGGACGATCTCGGCAGCAGCCGTATCGACCGCGCCCTGGATTTCGCTGGCGGCGTCTCGCGGCAGAACAATTTCGGCGGCCTGACCTTCCTCAACTACAGCGTGCGCGGTTTCACCACCGGCGAGCTGTATCGCAACGGTTTTGCCATCAACCGCGGCAGCTACAGCTCGCCGGACGCATCGGCCATCGAGCGCCTGGAAGTGCTCAAGGGGCCGGCGGCGGCTCTCTACGGCCGTGGCGACCCCGGCGGCCTGGTCAATATCGTCACCAAGCGCCCGCAACTGCAGCCCTTCACCCAGTTCAAGGCCAGCGCCGGACGCTGGGATCGCTACCGCAGCAGCCTCGATGTCAATACGCCGCTGAACGAGGACGGCACCCTGCTTTCGCGGGTCAACCTGGCAGTGGAAGACAACGGCAGCTTCCGTGATCACCTCGGCAACCAGCGGCAGATCATCAACCCGACCTTCACCTGGCAGTTATCGCCAGACACTCTGCTGATGATCGACAGCGAGTTTTCCCGCACCGACTCGGTGTTCGACCGTGGCATTCCCGCCGTCAACGGCAAGATGGGCGCGGTCAAACGCTCGACCTTTCTCGGCGAGCCCAATGACGGCAAGATCCGTAACGACAACCAGTTGCTGCAGGTCAGCCTCGAGCACTATCTGAACGATGCCTGGAAGCTGCGCCTGGCCAATCACTACAGCCAGGGCACGCTGGACGGCAACAGCTCCGAACCGTCACGCCTGATTGGCGATCAGGTCACGCGCTTCTATCGCGAACGCAGCTTCGAATGGAACGACAGCATTACCCAGGCCGAACTGCATGGACAGTTCGAGCTGGCCGGCTGGCAACATCAGACGCTGCTGGGGCTGGAGTACGAGAACTATCGCAACAGCCAGAAGTACCCGCAAAGCGTTACCGGTCTGGGCTATGGCCAGGACATCTACAAGCCGATCCATGGGCAACCGAAACCCACCATCGTCAATCCCAACGACTTCCACGAGCACAGCGAAAGCTACGCCCTCAACCTGCAGGATCAGATCAGTTTCAACCAACGCTGGAGCGGCCTGCTCGGCGTGCGCCTGGAGCGCTTCGAACAGACCGCATTGAACCGCAGCGCCCGCGTCAGCAACGAGCAGAGCAAGGATGTCGCCACCCCGCGCGCGGGCGTGCTCTATCAGCTGACACCGGAGGTCGGCGTGTTCGCCAATGCTTCGATGTCGTTCAAACCCAACGCCATCGGCGCTCAGGGCCAGGTGTTCAAACCGGAGAAGGGCCTCGGTTACGAAACCGGCCTCAAGCTCGACCTGCTCGACAGTCGCATCGGCGCCACCGTGGCGCTGTTTCATATCGACAAGGAAAACGTGCTGACTGCCGACCCGAACAACCCCGGCGACAGCATCGCCGCCGGCAAGGCGCGCAGCCAGGGTCTGGACCTGCAGATCAGCGGTCAACTCAGCGAGGCCCTGAGGGTCATCGGTGCCTATGCCTACATCGACGCCGAAGTGACCGAGGACAACAACATTCCTGAAGGTAGCGACCTGCTCGGCATCGCCCGCAACAGCGCCAGCCTGATGAGCGTTTACCAGTTCCAGAGCGGCGCACTGCACGGCTCCGAACTGGGCGCCGCGATCACCTACGTTGGCGACCGTTCCGGGCAGACCGGCAGCGATTTCGAGTTGCCGGCCTACACCACGGTCGACCTGCTCGCACGCTGGCAGGCCAGCAAAGACCTGAGCCTGGGCCTGAATCTCAACAACCTGTTCGACCGCAAGTACTACGAGCGCTCGTTCAACAGCGTCTGGGTAATGCCCGGCGACCCTCGCAATCTCAGCGTCAGCCTGACCCTCAACCTTTGAATCGGAGATTCACATGCGTATTCCTGCCTACCTGCTGCTCGCCGGCCTGTTCGCCAGCAACAGTGCACTGGCCCACGGCCTCTGGACCGAAGAGCGCCGTGGCAATATCGAAGTCGTCTATGGCCATGGCGCCGAGGACAATGCCTTCAAGGCACAAAAGATCAGCGGCGCCTGGGCCTATGACGCAGCAGGCCGAATGATTCCGGTGACCGTAGAACGCCTGGCCGATCACGCACGCCTGCAACCCTTGAAGACACCCGCCGTGCTCGGCGTGGCGCTGGACAATGGCGCCTGGTCGAAGACCCCGGAAGGCCAATGGATCAACCAGGGCCGCAGTCAGGTGCCAAACTCGACCCAGTCGCTGCACACCTACAAGTACAGCCTGGCGATCTACAGCGAGGGCGCCAAGCTGCCCGACCTCGAGCAGCTGAAACTGGTCATCGTTCCGCAGGTCGATCCGCTCAAGGTCGGCCCTGGCAAACCGCTGCCCGTGCGCGTGCTGGCCGACGGCAAGCCGCTGGCGGGCGTCGAGCTGGTCGGCGACTATCGCGGCGCGCCGCATCAGGTCAGCGCCAAGACCGATGCCGAAGGCCGCGCTCAGGTGATAGTGCGCAACGAAGGGCTGAACATCATCAGCGCGGCGGTCTACCTGCCGGTAGAGAACGACCCCAACATCGAAAGCCGCGGTCTGTTCACCTCGCTGACTTTCCTCGGCGAGCCGCATCACGAGTAAGCCCCCTCTGTGCCATGAAAAAAGCCGGTGACGCTGACGCGCCACCGGCTCTCTTCAGACTCGCCTGGATCAAAGGCCTTGCAGGGCGTCCAGCAGTGCCTGGTTCTGCTCCGACGTACCGATGGTAATGCGCAGGAACTGGGCGATGCGCTGTTGCTTGAAATGGCGCACGATCACCCCCTGCTCGCGTAGCCCGGCCGCCAGCGTGGCGGCATCCTTGCCCGGATGACGAGCGAAGACGAAGTTCGCCGCCGAGGGCAGCACCTCGAAGCCCAGTCCCTGCAAACCGGCGACCACCACCTCACGGCTCTCGATCACCTGTTGGCAGGTTCTCTCGAAATGATCGCGGTCCTCGAACGCCGCCGCAGCACCGGCGATGGCCATGCGATCGAGCGGATAGGAGTTGAAGCTGTTCTTGATTCGCTCCAGCGCTTCGATCAGATCCGGGTGGCCGACCGCGATGCCAACGCGCAAACCAGCCAGCGAACGCGACTTGGACAGGGTCTGGGTGACCAACAGGTTCGGGTACTTGTCGACCAGGGCGATGGCCGTCTGACCACCGAAGTCGATATACGCCTCGTCTACCAGCACCACGCTGTCCGGGCTGTTCTGCAGCAGGCGCTCGATGGCCTCGAGCGGCAGCAGGCAGCCGGTCGGCGCATTGGGGTTGGGGAAGATGATGCCGCCATTGGGGCGGGCATAGTCCTCGACGCGGATCTGGAACTGCTCGTCCAGCGCCACCTGCTGGTAATCGATACCGTACAAACCGCAATACACCGGATAGAAGCTGTAGCTGATATCCGGGAACAGCAGTGGCGCCTCGTGCTGGAACAGGCCATGGAAGGCGTGCGCCAACACCTCGTCGGAGCCGTTGCCGACGAATACCTGAGCGGGCTGCACACCGTAATAGGCGGCCACCGCATGCTTCAGGCGATCCCCATTGGGATCCGGGTACAGGCGCAGATCATCGTTCAGCTCGGCCTGCATCGCCGCGATGGCCCTGGGCGACGGGCCGTAGGGGTTCTCGTTGGTGTTGAGCTTGACCAGCTTGCTCAGTTTGGGCTGCTCACCCGGCACATAGGGCACCAGGTCCTTGACGAAGGGGCTCCAGAATTTGCTCATCTGCCCTTCTCTCCTCGAATGCGTTGCATGGACGATGGATATCGCTTCGCTCAACCGGCGAAGCGCGATCCCTTGGGGTGCGCCGTGCGCACCAGTACATTCACAAGGTGCGCATGGCGCACCCTACCTCACTTGATCCGGTACTCGGCGCTACGCGCGTGCGCGGTCAGCGACTCGCCACGCGCCAGCACCGAGGCGCTCTTGCCCAGCTCCGACGCGCCATCCGGCGAGCAGAAGATGATCGACGAGCGCTTCTGGAAGTCGTACACCCCCAGCGGCGAGGAAAAGCGCGCGGTACCGGACGTCGGCAGCACATGATTGGGGCCCGCGACGTAGTCACCCAGGGCTTCTGCGGTGTAACGGCCCATGAAGATCGCACCGGCATGGCGGATCTGCGGCAACCAGGCTTCCGGGTCGGCCACCGACAGCTCCAGGTGCTCCGGCGCGATGTGGTTGGCAACGGTGATGGCCTGCGCCATGTCCGCCACCTGGACCAGCGCGCCACGGCCTTCCAGCGAAGTACGAATGATCTCGGCACGCTCCATGGTCGGCAGCAGCTTGGCGA
>CAMPIF010000194.1 GCA_946886245.1 Ectopseudomonas composti
ATCAACCGGCGCCAGGGCCCGGTACCGTTGAGCCGCGTCGAGCAGGTGCGCAAGGACATCATGGCCGTGGTGCGTGAAATGTCGGCCAGCGGCGAGCTGCAGGTGCAGCTGTTCCGCGAACAGACGGTGGAATGACATGACGGTCAAGGTAATCAGCGGCGACGTCCGCCCGTGGCGCGCCTATCGCTTCCCCCCGCGCAGCAGCCAGCCAGCCGTGGACTGGAGCGGCGATGCCGCCGGCCTGCAGCGGGCCATGGCCGATGGCTTTCAGCAGGGCATCGAGAAGGGTTACCAGGACGGCCTGCAGCAGGGTGAGGAAGCCGGGCGTCAGGCCGGCTTCGAGCAGGGCCGCGACGAGGGACTGAAGCTCGGGCGCGAGCAGGGTTGCAGTGAAGGTCGGCGCGAATTCGAACTGGCCGCGCAGCCGCTGCAGCAGATCAGCGAGAAGGTCGAGCAGTACCTGGGCGAGTTGGAGCACAAGCGCCGTCAGGAGCTGCTCGAACTGGTCAAGAAGGTGTCGCAGCAGGTGATCCGCTGCGAGCTCACGCTGCATCCAACTCAGTTGCTGGCGCTGGTCGAGGAGGCGCTGACCAGCATGCCGGGCGAGCCCGAGGATGTGCAGGTATTGCTCAGCCCCGAAGAATACGCGCGGATCAGGGCGCTGGCGCCGGAGCGCGCGGCGAACTGGAAGCTGGTCGCCGACGAGCGCCTGGCGCTGGGCGAGTGCCGCGTGGTTACGCCGCAGGCCGAAGCCGACGTGGGTTGCCAGCAGCGCCTGGACGCCTGCATCGACACCCTGGCCGAACATCTGCATTTGACCGAGGCCTGATCCCGCATGCTGGATTACAAGCTCGACGAAGCGCTGCGCTCGCTCGATGGCGTGCAACTGGCCAAGGTGGCCGGGCGCCTGGTGCGGGTCTCCGGCATGCTGCTGGAGAGCCTCGGCTGCCAGCGCAGCACCGGCCAGCGCTGTCGCGTCGAGCAGGCCGATGGCAGCCTGCTGGATGCCCAGGTGGTCGGCTTCAACCGCGATATCACCTACCTCATGCCGTTCAAGAAGCCGGTCGGCCTGGCCGCCGGCTCGCGGGTATTCCCGGCCAAGGACGAAGCGCTGCTGCAGATCGACGAATCCTGGTTAGGGCGCGTGGTCAACGGTCTCGGCGAGCCGCTGGACGAGCGCGGCAAGCTCAGCGGACGCGACCCGTTGCCGGTCGAGCTGCCCAGGGTCAACCCGCTCAGGCGGCGACCGGTGGAGGCCGCGCTGGACGTCGGCGTGCGCGCCATCAATGGCCTGCTGACCCTCGGCAAGGGGCAGCGTGTCGGCCTGTTCGCCGGCTCCGGGGTGGGCAAGAGCGTGCTGCTGGGCATGATCACCCGGCAGACCAAGGCCGATGTGGTGGTGGTCGGGCTGATCGGCGAGCGTGGGCGTGAGGTGCAGGAATTCATCCTTCACTCGCTCGGCGAGGAAGGGCTGCGCAAGGCCGTGGTCGTCGTGGCGCCGGCCAATGAATCACCGCTGATGCGCCTGAAGGCCACCGAGCTGTGCCACAGCATCGCCGCCTATTTCCGCGATCAGGGCCAGGACGTGCTGCTGCTGGTCGACTCGCTGACTCGCTACGCCATGGCCCAGCGTGAGATCGCCCTGGCCCTCGGCGAGCCGCCGGCGACCAAGGGCTATCCGCCATCGGTATTCGGCATGCTGCCGGAGCTGGTGGAAAGCGCCGGCAATGGTGAGAGCGGCAGCGGCAGTCTCAGCGCCATCTACACCGTGCTGGCCGAAGGCGACGACCATCAGGACCCGATCGTCGATTGCGCGCGGGCGATTCTCGACGGTCACATCGTGCTCTCAAGGCGTCTGGCCGATGTCGGCCACTACCCGGCCATCGACATTTCCGCTTCGGTCAGCCGCTGCATGAGTCAGGTCGGTGAAGCGGCACATCTGGCGGCCGGGCGGCAGTTCAAGGAGTTCTACAGCACCTTCGAGAAGATCAAGGAGCTGATCCCGCTCGGCGGCTATACGCCGGGTATGGACGCCAAGACCGACCGCGCCGTGCAGCTGGCGCCCAGCCTCGAACGCTTCCTGCGCCAGGAGGTCGGCAGCGGTGCCGAACTCGGCGCCAGCATCGCCACCTTGCAGAGCATCATCAAATGAAAGAACAGCTGGAAGTACTCGGTCGCCTGGCCAGTTTGCGTGGCAACCGTGTGCAGCAGATGCTCGGGCGGGTCAGCTATCAGCAGAACCTGTGTCAGCGTTATCGCAACAACATCACCGGGCTCAGCCGCCTGTGCGGTTTCAGCGTACCGATGACCACGCCGCTGCAGCGCGACAACCAGCAGCGCTACAAGGCGACGCTGTACAAGATGGTCGAACTGCAGCGCCGCGAGCTGGCGCTGGCCGAGGAGAACCTGGCGCGCATTCAGCGCGAGCTGCTGGCGGCGATGCGCAGCGAGAAGGTCATCACCCAGTTTCTCGAGGGCAAGATGGGCGAGTGGCAGGATCTGCTTGCCCGTCAGGAGCAGAAGATCCAGGATGGCCTGGCCGCGCAGGCCTGGTGGCGAGCCCAGGTCAGTTAATTTTTACCCGACGCATTTAAGTTCTTGTCGTGCCCGGTCGCTCTTAGGCCATAACACCACGCGAGTTGGATTCGAATCATGGAAATCAGCAGGCATCTCAAGCCCAGCCTCAACCCGGCCAGCGACGCACCGGCACAGGTACAGAGCGCCCGTGCGCAGTCGAGCGGCAGTGCCCGTGCGAGCATCAGCCAGGAGCCGCGTCTGGAACAGCTGCAAGACGCCTTGCGCAGCCTTCCCGAAGTCGACCTGGACAAGGTTGCCCAGCTCAAGGCCGCGCTGGCTCGCGGTGAACTGAGCAGCGATCCGGCCGCGCTGGCCGGCAGCATGCTGACCTATCACAGCGGTAGCGATGCGTGATCACCGCGCGTGAGCAACAACTGCTTCTGGTCGTCGAACAGGACCTGGAGCAGGACTGCGCCGGCTATCTGGTCCTGCGCGGGTTGATGCAGGAGCTGTATCAGCAGTTGCTCAAGCGCGACAGTCAGCAGATCGATCTGCTCAACGAACAGATCCTGCCGCTGGTCGACCAGGCCAAGGCCCGTGCCGAACGACGCAGCAAAGTGCTGGCGGCCTTTGCGCTGGGTAGCGGTCACAGCGCGATGCAGAAGCTGCTGGCACGCTATCCACAGACCCAGCGCAATCACCTTGCGCACACCTGGGAGCAGCTCGGTCAGCTGGCTGGCCAGTGCAAGCGGCTCAACGAGCGCAACGGCAAGCTGCTGGCCATGCACCATGAAATCCTCGAGCAACTGCTCGGCGAGCCGGGCTCGGCGCAGCTGTACGCGCCGCAGCCGTATTGAGTGGCTTCGCCTGCGCTGGCTGTTGTTGGTGGGCTGAAGCCCACCCTACGGGCCTGAGTAGGCCGCCCGCTCCCTATTAGCTAAGCCTTGTAGGGTGGGCTTTAGCCCACGTGGATCATCGTTGCCGGGCTGAAGCGGATCGCTGCCCGGCCCACCCTACAGCCTACGTTCCGGTCTCAAAGCGCCTAGCGCCGCGTGCTAGACTCGCGCGCTTCCGATCCGTGGTGATTTCTCTCCGTGCCTCACGCCGCTCTCGCTCATCCGCCACACTGGTTGACTAACGCCCAGCTGCATCCGCAGCCTTGCGCCGGTGTGCGCGACTGGTTGTTCAACGAGGATTCGCTGACCCGGCGCTTGACTGCGCTGTCTGCTGATGGCTTCTCGGTGACGCCGCTGCAGCAGGGCTGGCAGCGCCTGCGCGCGGACGAGTGCGCATTGCTCGGCGTGGCCGATGGCAGCCAGGGTTGGGTGCGTGAGGTGTACCTGCGTGGTCATGAGCAGCCCTGGGTGTTCGCCCGTAGCGTTGCCGCGCGCAGCGTGCTGGAGGGTTCCGGGCTGAATCTGGCGGAGCTGGGCAGCCGCTCGCTGGGTGAGCTGCTGTTCAGTGACCGGGCGTTTGATCGCGGCGAGTTGCAGGCCTGCCGGTATCCGGCGGCCTGGCTGCCGGAAGAGGTGCGCGAAGAGCGTCTGTGGGCGCGGCGCTCGTGCTTCAGCCGGGGTGCGCTCGGTGTATTGGTGGCCGAGGTGTTTCTGCCGGCCTTCTGGCAAGCGGCGGGTATCGAGGCCTAGGGTGGAAAACCGCGAAGCGTTTTCCACCTGCCATCTGTGCGAGGTTCCAGGGGCCGAAAGCGCACCGTAACCCCGCGGCGGTAACGGTGGATGGATAAAGCGCCATCCACCTTGCGTCGGCAAGCCCCGTATAATCCGCGCAACCTGCACGGAGACGCTTCGATGTACACCCGCCTGTTGCAATCGACCACCCGCCTGCACCCGCGCGCCTGGGACTTCATTCAGCTGATGCGCCTGGACAAGCCCATCGGTATCTATCTGCTGCTGTGGCCGACCTTATGGGCGCTGTGGGTAGCAGCCGAAGGCGTGCCGAGCGCGAAAAACCTGTTCATCTTCGTCGTCGGCGTGATCCTGATGCGTGCCGCTGGCTGTGTCATCAACGACTACGCCGACCGTGACTTCGACGGTCACGTCAGTCGCACCAGGGCGCGCCCGCTGGCCAGTGGCAAGATCAAGCCGCGCGAGGCACTGGTGCTGTTCGCCGTGCTGGTGGCGCTGAGTTTCGTGCTGGTGCTGTTCACCAACGCCACCACCATCTGGCTGTCATTCGGCGGCCTGGCCCTGGCCGCCTGCTACCCCTTCATGAAGCGCTACACCTTTTACCCGCAGGTGGTGCTTGGCGCGGCATTCTCCTGGGGCATGCCGATGGCCTTTACCGCAGAAACCGGCAACCTGCCGCCGGAAGCCTGGTTGCTGTACATCGCCAACCTGCTGTGGACAGTGGCCTACGACACCTACTACGCCATGGCTGATCGTGAGGACGACCTGAAGATCGGGGTGAAGTCCACGGCCATCCTGTTCGGCGACGCCGACCGACTGATCATCGCCATCCTGCAGGGGCTGGCGCTGCTTTGCCTGCTGCTGGCTGGTGCACGTTTCGAACTGGGCCTGTATTTCCACCTCGGCCTGCTGGTGGCCGCCGCCTGCTTCGCCTGGGAGTTTCACGTGACCCGTCGGCGTGAGCCATTGGTGTGCTTCAACGCCTTCCTGCACAACCACTGGGCGGGGCTGGCGATCTTCGTCGGGATCGTGCTGGACTACGCATTGCGCTAAGCATTGCCGCGCATCTGTCATATCGCTGCAATAATTCCGTTATCTAATGCGCGCAGACAGTTGAACGAACCGAGGCAGGACCATGGTTGGCAAGAACATCCTGATCGTCGATGACGAAGCACCGATCCGCGAGATGATTGCGGTGGCCCTGGAGATGGCCGGTTACGAGTGCCTGGAGGCGGAGAATACCCAGCAGGCCCACGCCGTGATCGTCGACCGCAAACCCGATCTGATCCTGCTCGACTGGATGCTGCCCGGCACCAGCGGCATCGAACTGGCCCGGCGCCTCAAGCGCGACGAGCTGACCAGCGACATCCCGATCATCATGCTCACCGCCAAGGGTGAAGAGGACAACAAGATCCAGGGCCTGGAAGTCGGCGCCGACGACTACATCACCAAGCCGTTCTCACCGCGTGAGCTGGTGGCCCGCCTGAAGGCCGTGCTGCGCCGTGCCGGGCCCAGCGACAGCGAGGCGCCGATCGAGGTCGGTGGCCTGCTGCTGGACCCCATCAGCCACCGCGTCACCATCGACGGCAAACCGGCCGAGATGGGCCCGACCGAATATCGCCTGCTGCAGTTCTTCATGACCCACCAGGAGCGTGCCTACACCCGCGGCCAACTGCTCGATCAGGTCTGGGGCGGCAACGTCTACGTCGAGGAGCGTACTGTCGACGTGCACATCCGCCGTCTGCGCAAGGCACTCGGTGATGTTTACGAAAACCTGGTACAAACCGTGCGCGGGACTGGGTATCGTTTCTCCACCAAAGGCTGAGAAGCTATTTACGATCTGCTGCGCGTCGGCCCTGCTGCGTTGAAAACAGGTTCGGCGGGCCGCGAGCGGCCAACGCACTTTAGTGCGGCCCCGTAGGGGCGAACGGAGTGAGTAATGCTCATGTACAAAAGTACAGTCGCCCGCGACTCAGACCGTTCCTCACCTGCTTTCGTGGGGCCGCCATCGGTGTTGCATGGCTCTAGCTCGCGAGATCGTAAATCAGCTTCTGCGGGTTCGCTCTTCTCACAAGGATGCGCTCCATCGTGAATCAAGACTGGCGTGGCGCCGTGGTGCGCCGCCTGTTGCTGCTGGTTGGCGCTTGCCTGCTGCTCGGCTTCATCACCGGTGAATATGCCTGGGTGCTGGCCTGCGGCCTGGCCATTCATCTGGGCTGGACCCTGAGCCAACTGCTGCGCCTGCACAAATGGCTGCGCGAGCACAAACCCGACGAGCCACCGCCCGATGGTTACGGTCTGTGGGGCGAGGTGTTCGACAGCATCTACCACCTGCAACGCCGTAACCAGAAGGCGCGTGGCCGCTTGCAGGCGGTGATCGATCGCGTGCAGGAGTCCACGGCTGCCCTCAAGGACGCCGTGGTGATGCTCGACAGCCAGGGCAACCTGGAATGGTGGAACCGCGCAGCGGAAACGCTGCTGGGCCTGAAAACCCCGCAAGACAGCGGCCAGCAGTTGGCCAACCTGGTGCGCGACCCGCGTTTCAAGGACTACTTCGAGCGCGGCAACTATGCCGATGCCCTGGAGATTCCTTCACCGATCAATGATCGTCGCCGTTTGCAGTTCCATATCACCCGCTACGGCAACCGCGAGCACCTGCTGCTGGTGCGTGACGTTACTCGTCTGCATCAGCTGGAACAGATGCGCAAGGATTTCGTCGCCAACGTCTCCCACGAGCTGCGCACGCCGCTGACGGTGATCGCCGGTTATCTGGAGACGCTCCTGGACAACGTCGAAGCGGTCAATCCGCGCTGGCTGCGCGCGCTGCAGCAAATGCAGCAACAGGGCGCACGCATGCAGACCCTGCTCAATGACCTGCTCTTGTTGGCGAAGCTGGAAGCCACCGATTACCCCTCGGACAACCAGCCGGTCGCGGTGGACCTGATGCTGCTGTCGATCAAGAACGACGCTCAGGCCCTGTCCGGCGATCAGCAACATCGCATCAGCCTGGAGGCCGACCCCCATCTCAAGCTCAAGGGCAGCGAGGCGGAGCTGCGCAGCGCCTTCTCCAACCTGGTGTTCAACGCGGTGAAGTACACCCCGGCCGGCGGTGACATCCGTATTCGCTGGTTGAGCGACGAGAAGGGCGCGCACCTGGCCGTCAGCGATTCCGGCATGGGTATCGAGGCCAAGCACTTGCCGCGACTGACCGAACGTTTCTATCGCGTCGATTCGAGCCGTGCCAGCAACACGGGTGGCACCGGGCTGGGCCTGGCCATCGTCAAGCATGTGTTGCTGCGTCACCGTGGCAACCTGGAGATCAGCAGCGTACCGGGCAAGGGCAGCACCTTCACCTGCCATTTCGCCCCGGCACAGGTGGTGCAGCGTGCGCGCTGAGTGCTTGCATTCGACGCGGCCAAGCGCCAACCTCTAGCGATCATTGGCCAACCCGAACCTTCATGGACCCCTCCACGAGTCTCCCCGCTTCTGCTTACTTCGCCGACTTCGGTCT
>CAMPIF010000195.1 GCA_946886245.1 Ectopseudomonas composti
TCGCCAGGTTGGCTTCGATCTGCGGCTTGGCCTCGGGCGCCAGGCGGCTCAGGTCGGCGGCGATCACATCGGCCATGCGCCCCAGGTTGTTGATGTTGAGCCAGGGCTGGCTGGCCAGGGCGTCACCGCCGTCGCTGCGCAGGGCGATGCCGGGCAGGGCGCCGTCCACCGGGCGTGCGCCGTCGACTTCGACGATGCGGATATTGCTGCGCCGCGCCAGTGGGTAGAGCGGGTCGTCCGGCCACAGCGAGCGCAGGCCGATCACGGCGTCGGCGTCGCGCGCGGCCTTTTCCAGTGCCCCCGCGCCACGGCCGGCGAAATACGAGGGTTGGCGGCTGGCCGGCAAGTTGGCCGGGGCGGCGCGTTGCAGCTGCACGGCGCTGCCGTCGAGCAGGCTGGCGCCGAGGCCGTAGGTGATCGGCAGGCTGGCGAGAATGCGCACGGGCTGTGTTTCGGCGTGCAGCGGGCCGGCGAGCAGGGCGCAGGCAGCGAGGGCGAGGCTCAGGCGTTGCAGGGTCATCCCAGGTTCCCTTTCAGACTAGGCAGTGTGCCACGGGCAATGGCGGCGAGGGCGAAGGTGAGGCCGGCGACCATGATGATCGCGGCGCCGGAGGGGACCGGCAGTTCCAGGGCGATCGGCAGGAAGATGCCGGCCAGTGTGCTGCAGGTGGCGATCAGTACCGATAGCCAGAAGAAGCCCTTCAGTGATTGGCTGAGCAGTCGTGCCGCAGCAGCCGGGATCACCAGCAGAGCGCCGACAAGGATGGCGCCGATGACCTTGACTGCAGCCACGGTGACCAGCGACACCAACATCACGAACAGATAGTCCAGCGGCTTCACCGCGACGCCACGCACGCTGGCCAGCTGCGGGTTGAAGCTGGCCAGCATGATGCGGTTGTACAGCGGCAGTGCCAGGCCCAGCACCAGCAGCGAGACCAGCGCCAGCACCGCCAGGTCCTGGGCGTTGACCGTCAGCACCGAGCCGAACAGCACGTTCTCCAGGATATGGATGTTGATCTTGCCGGCGAGCACCAGCAGCAGGCTGGCGCCGACTGCCAGCGATACCGAGAGGAACACGCCGATCAGCGTATCCGGCGCCAGGCCGGTGCGGTTGCGCAGGTAGTTGAGCAGGATGCCGAACAGCAGGCAGTAGCCGAACAGGCTGCCGTAGGGGCCGGTGTAGGGCTCGCCGAGCAGGATGCCGATGGCCACGCCGGTCAGCGCGGCGTGGCCGACTGCTTCGGAGAAGAAGGCGAAGCGCTTGACCACCACCAGCGTGCCGAGGCCGCCGAGCACCGGGCCGATCAGCAGGCCGGCGAGCAGGGCGTTGACCACGAAACCGTAGGCCAGGGCCTCGGGCAAATAGCCGGCGCTGGCCCAGGCCTGGATCGCCAGGCGGATGTCTTCGAAACTCATGACGAGGCCTCTTGCTGGCGCGGATGACTGGAGAACAGTTCGAGCAGGCGCTCGGGAGTCAGCACCTGCTGTGGCGTATCGTCGAACAGCACGCGGCGGTTGAGCCCGGTGACGCGGTCGGCGAGGCGGCCGACGGCCTGCAGGTCGTGCTCGATCCACAGCACCGTGGTGCCGGCCTGGCGCCAGTCGCGCAGCAGTTGCTCGAACACCTGCACGCCGGGCTCGTCCAGCGCCGACATCGGCTCGTCGAGCACCAGCAGCTGCGCCTCGGGTACCAGGCCCTGGGCCAGCAGCACGCGCTGGCGCTCGCCGCCGGACAGCGCGCCCATGCGCCGCTTGCGCTTGTCCAGCATGCCGACCCGCGCCAGCGCCTGCTCGATGGCCGGCGCGTGACGTCGCGACAGCCCGAGGAAGGCCGGGCGGCGCTGGCACATGGCGGCCATGAAGTCGTCCACGGTCATTGGCAGGCCGCGGTCGAATTCCAGCGCCTGCGGCACGTAGCCGATGGTGCCGGGGCTGGCCGGCCAGTGCAGGCGCAGCTCGCCCTGATGCGGCATCTGCCCGAGCAGGGTCTTGATCAGCGAGCTCTTGCCGCCGCCGTTGGGGCCGACCAGGGCGTGCACGCTGCCGGCGCGCACCTGAAAGCTGACGTTGTCGAGAATCCGCGTGCGGCCAAGGTTGAGGTCGACGCCGGAGAATTCGATGCCGGGGCCCTGCACGCGCGGCGGCGCGGTTTCGAGGGCGGTCATACGCCTTCGTCCTGAATGGCGCGCACCACGGTGTCGAGGTTGCGGGCCATTTCCTCTTCGTATTTCTTGGCGGTGTACTCGCCATAGGAAATATGCGTCAGCGGGTAGATCTTCACGCCGGACTCACGCTGGATGGTGTCGACGTAGCTGGAGGGGAAGTCCATCTCGGAGAAGATCACCTGCACGTCCAGTTCCCTGAGCTGGTCGATGGTCTTCTTCAACTGGCTTGGGCTCGGCTCGATGCCGTGAGCCGGCTCGACCACCGCAGTGACCTCCAGGCCGAACTCGCGCAGCAGGTAATCGTAGGCGGCATGGATGGTGGCTACGCGCAGCTCGCTGCCCTTGGCGTCGGTCAGCTTGCCCAGGGCTTCGGCGCGCAGGCCGCGCAGGCGCTTGCCATAGGCCCGGGCATTCTGGATGTAGAGCCTGGCATTGTCCGGGTCGAGCTTGCCGAGTTCGCGGGCGATGTTGTTGATCTGCGCGATGGAGGCGGTGATGGATAGGAAGGTATGCGGGTTGACCACTTTGCCGGCGCCGCGCGCGGCCTGGCCGGTGGCGGCGAGCAGGGGCACGCGGGCGTTGGCCTCGATCACGGGGACGTCCGGCTTCTCGCTGGCGGCGATCATGCGGTCGGCGAAGTCGTCATGGCCGACGCCATTGAGCACCACCACGTCGAGGCCGCCGATGCGCTTGATGTCCTCGGCGCGCGGTTCGTAGGCGTGCGGGTTGAAGCCGGCCGGAATCAGCGGCACCACGTCGGCGCGGTCGCCAACGATATTGCTGACGTAGCTGTAGTAGGGGTGCAAGGTAATGCCGATACGCAGGCGGTGGTTGTCGGCGCTGGCGAGCGCGGGGGCGAGGGCGGCGCCCAGGCTCAGCAGCAGGCTGGCCAGCAGGCGGCGGGAGACGAAGCGAGAGGGCATGGAGGGGTCTCGATATTCAGTGGCGATGCTGGCGGGTGACGCCGGCGTCATATTGGCTGGCGACCTGGCGCCAGCCGGCGGCGATCAGGGCATCGGCATGCAGGTTCTGCGGTGCAGCGACATCGCTGGAGCGGTTGAGCCAGATGTCGGCATCCGCTGGGCTTGCCAGCAGCAGGAAGGAGCCGGCGACGGCGCTGTCGCCGCTCAGGCCCTGGTAGGCATGGTCATCGCCGACATGCAGCAGCTGCCAGACGTGGTGGCCACGGGTGGCGGTGCTGGAGTCGTTGGTGAAGGGCGGAATGCCTTCTTCGGCCAGTTGCTGCGGCTCGGGCAGGGCCTGCAGTTCATCCTGCAGCATGAGAATTTCGTCGAGGGCCACGACCAGTTCGGTATGGATACCTTGCTCGGCGGCGTTGAGGTCGCGGCGGGCATCGATCTGGTGGGCGGCGACGCTTTCTTCCTCGTGGCTCTCGCTGCGCAGGCTGACCACTGTCGACGCCAGCAGGATGATCACCAGGCTGAGGACGGCTACCCACAGGCTTTCATGCCCGGCGCCGGCCGGACGTACCACTTGGGTGGTCATTGGCTGGCGATTTCCGTGTGGTCGATTTCCACGACGTGGCCGGGGCCGGCATCGAACAGCACGTAGAACTCGCCGTCCGGGCGCTTGAAGCTGAGCCTGGAGTCCTCGCCGAGCTTGCCGGGCACCAGCACCTGTTCTTCGTAGCTGATCACGTCGAGGGTCACGCCGGGGGCGCCACTGCCGTCGGAGAAGCCGCCGGTGCAGACGATTTCGCCGGTGCCGTGCTCCTCGCATTCGCAGATCGGGTTGTGTGCAAGAGCCAGAGGGGACAGGCCGGTACAGAGCATCAGCAGACCGATGCGGGCACTATGGATCATGGTTGGTCTCCTTGTTGTTTCAGCCAGGCGAGGGTGGCGGGCGAGGCCTCGGCCAGCGGGATGGATGCCTGATGCACCGTGCCGTCCCAGCCCTCGGCGGTGATCCACAACTCGGCGTCTGGCTTGGTGCGTGGCGGTATGGGAATGCTCGTGCCCATGCGGTAGGGGCTGCCGAAGAACAGCCCGCCAGCGGCGCGCAGGCTGCGCGGCTTGCCGATGCGCAGGTAGACCACCTTGACCTGGCTGATGCACGCCTGGCACAGCGCGGCGTTGAAACTCTTCATATAGCCGGCCGGACCTTCCAGTTGCGGCGGCTGATTGCGGAACTCGGCCAGGCGCAGGCTCCAGGGGCCGACCTGGACCTCGCCGAACTCGCGCTCGCCGAGGCCGCTGGCGCCACGGAACAGCGCGACATCCTGGAAATACTTGGGCATGAAACCCAGCGGGATCAGCACCAGCAGCACGTTCAGGTGGAAGCGCCACCTGTACCAAAAACGGCCCAGGACGGACGGGGCGGGGGCGATTGCGGCCTTGCTCATGGGCGGCTCTCCGAGACTTCACGGGTGGCGATGATCGGGGCCGGCCTGGGCGCGCGCACCGGGCGCTTGGCCGCAGCGATCGTGGCCTGGGCGGTGCGCTTGGTCCAGATCAGCAGGCCGCTGAGCACCATCATGCTCAGTAGCAGGCCGAAGACGAACCACAGCAGCTTGACCCACAGGCCGCCAAAGTCGCCGGTGTGCAGCGGGCGCATGGACTCGGTGACGAACTCCAGGCCCGAGCGGTCGCTGAGCAGGCGGGTGGAGTCGATGTCGCCGTTGTAGGGGTTGATCGAGGCGGACTGGAACATCAGCGGATACCAGCCGCGGCCCCAGACCGAATAATGGCCATAGGCATAGCCCGGCAGGCTGACGAAACTTGGCTCGAGGCCCGGGATGACGTCGGTGGTCTTGAGCACGGCGGCGTCCAGGCTGATACGCGGCACTTCGGCGGCGCTCGGCGCCAGCGGCACTTCCTCGCGCGCCACCACCGGCGGTACGCCTTCGGTGGAGATCGACACGTGGGTATCGCCGAGAATTGCCTGGATCAGAAACCAGACGCCGGTGATGGAAATGACCGCGATGAACCAGATCGACCAGATGCCGGAGAGGCGGTGGAAGTCGCCCCAGAAGATGCGCGCACCCTGGCCCACGCGCAGGCGTGGGCTGAAGAAGCCTTTCCAGAACTTCTTGTAGACCACCAGACCGGTGATCAGCGACAGCAGCATCGGCAGACCCATCAGTGACACCAGGTACCAGCCCCAGCTGTAGCCGTTGGTGAACGGCACCAGCCACCAGCCATGCAGGGCACGGGTGAACTGGCGGAAGTCGAACTCCGGGCTGACGCCCTGGATCGCGCCGCTGTAAGGGTTGACGTACAGCAACGGCGAGCTGCCGTCGGGATAACTGACACGCGCGGTGAGGGCGAAGTGATCTTCGTCCGGGCGGCCGATGGACTGCACGATCAGCTCGGGCTCGGCACGATTGATCGCTTCCAGCACCTGGCCGAAGCTCAGGCGCTGTGCATCATCGGACGGCTTGCTGGCGCGCACGTCCGGGTTGGCCAGCCAGACGATCTCCTGGCTGACCGTGGCCAGGGTGCCGGTGACACAGATGATCAGCAGGAAGAACCAGACCGGTAGGGCCAGCCAGCTGTGGACGAGAAACCAGAGTCTGGAGCGGGATTTCTTGGACATGTTCGCGGGGTCGTTGGCGCACGCGGCGTGCCGGAGCGGAATGAAAGGAGTAAGAAGCGACCGCAAACGCGGATGAAAAGGATTCTAAGTTGCGAGCGCTTGGCGATCAAGGTCGCCGTGCAATCAGCTCGCTCTGCGCTGCGCGCGGCGGTAGTCGCCCGGCGTTTGCCCGAGCCAGCGCTTGAAGGCGCGCTGGAAGGCTTCGGCCGAGGCGAAGCCTAGCAGGTAGGCAATCTCGCCGAAGGCCAGTTCGGTATCGCGGATATAGGCCATGGCCAGGTCGCGGCGGGTGTCGTTGAGGATGGTGCGAAACTGCGTACCTTCCTCGGCCAGCTTGCGCCGCAGTGTCCAGCTCGGCAGTTGCAGGCTGTGCGCGACTTCCTGCAGATCCGGCTCGTGGCCGTGCAACAGCGGGCCGAGCAGTTGGATGACCCGTTCGCGCAGGCTGCGTGTGCGAGTCAGCTGCTCCAGTTCGCGTTCGCAAAGCTCCAGTAGGTGCCGCCAGGTGCCTGGGCAGTGCTGGGGGTTGCGCAGGGCCAGGGTGTCGTTGCTCAGGCGCAGGCGGTTGGCGCTGGAGGCGAACTCCACGGGACAGTCGAACAGCGCTTCGTAGCGTTCGCCATAGTCCGGTGCGGGAAACTCGATCTCGACTTTCTCCGGGGTGATGCAGCGGTCGACCACCTGGCTCAGGTTGGTCTGCCAGCCGGCCAGCACCGAATCCACCACGAAACGGTTGTAGTCGTTGTACGGGCTGATGGAATAGAAATGCAGCCAGGCGCCGCGGGCATCTTCGCGCAAGCCCGAGCGGCCGCGATAGTTGGCGGCGTACAGCGGCTCGAAGCGGGTCAGGGTGCGTGCCGCTTCGCGCAGATCGGGCGCCTGCGCGGCGCAGATGCCGGCCAGGCCAACCTGGCTGAGGCGGCTGTGCCGGCCCATTTCCAGCCCCAGCGCGGGGTTGCTGCACAGGGCAATGGCGCTATGACCAAGGCGCATGAAGCGTGGAATCGACAGGCGCGCGCGCGGCTCGCTCAGGCGTGCGGCATCCAGACCGAACTGCTCGAGCAGGGGTTCGGGGCGCTGACCCTGTTCGCGCAGTGCGTCGGCCAGCGCCTGGGTGAAGCCGACGGAGAGATCGCCGAGGCGAACACGCGATGCTTTTATAGCCATAGATTGATCAGTTGCGCGCCGCGCTCGCTGGCGCCTCGTTCGCTGCGTCCGGCATCGAAGGCGAGCGCCTGGGACTGACCGCTGCGCTCCCACAAGCGGCCGCGCAGATGGACTTTCACTGCCGCGCGAATGCCGTGGGCCTGCAGTCGTTCGGTGAAATCGGCGTCGTCCGTCAGGCCATCCAGGTCGCTGGGCATGGCCAGCAGCTCTACTGCCTCGCCCTCGATCGCCTTCGCCTGGAACTGGTCGATAGTGCCGTCCAGCAGTACGCCAAGCCGACCAGCCGGAGTTTCCACTACCTGCAGCGCATCCGCCGCTTCGGTGGACAGTGCGCCGGCACTGAAGGCGTGGCGTTGTGGCTGGCCCTGCGGGTTGCCGGCCCGATCGAATACCAGGCTGACGTTGTACAGCGGCCCGTGGCCGACTTCCAGGCGACCCCGTTCCATACGCGGCGCGGGCAGGACGATGGAGCCTGCAACCAGAGTGATCTGGTAATCGCGGGCCAGATCGCCGAACAGCTGCTGGTAATCACGCGCCATGGTCTTGGCCTTGGTGCGCAACATGGCGTCGTCCAGGCGTGCGTCGCCGCCGGCACTGAACAGTGCAGCGAGAAAGTCCAGCGGATTGCTCGCCGCCAGCCAGCGCATGGCCTGGCGGCGCTCGGCGGCGCGGTGGAGCTCTTGCTTCTCGCCGACGGCCAGTAGCCAGGTGCCGATATGTTCGGGCAGCACGACGACGGTGCGTTCGTTGAGCATGCCCAGGTCG
>CAMPIF010000196.1 GCA_946886245.1 Ectopseudomonas composti
AGTTCGCCGAGTGAACAAGGTGACTGAAGGTCGTCCGCATGTCGTCGACATGATCAAGAACGACGAAGTGACCCTGATCATCAATACCACCGAGGGGCGTCAGTCGATTGCTGACTCCTACTCGATCCGTCGTAACGCCCTGCAGCACAAGATCTACTGCACCACCACCATCGCGGCGGGGCAGGCGGTCTGTGAAGCGCTCAAGTTCGGCCCGGAGAAGACTGTGCGCCGGCTGCAGGATCTGCATGCAGGAATCAAGGCATGACCAAATACCCAATGACCGTCCAGGGCGCTCGCGCCCTGGAAGAAGAGCTGGCGCACCTGACCAAGGTGGTTCGCCCGAAACTCAGTCAGGACATCGGTGAGGCCCGCGAACTGGGTGATCTCAAGGAGAACGCCGAGTACCACGCTGCACGTGAGCAGCAGGGCATGGTCGAGGCGCGTGTGCGTGATATCGAAGGTCGTCTGCAGAATGCAGTGATCATCGATGTCACCACCATCGAGCACACCGGCAAGGTGATCTTCGGCGCCACAGTGGAAATCGCCAACGTCGAGACTGACGAAAGCGTGACCTACCAGATCGTTGGCGAGGACGAAGCCGACATCAAGCAGCGCAAGATCTCCGTCGGCTCACCCATCGCCCGTGCCCTGGTCGGCAAGAGCGAGGGTGACGTAGTCGCGGTGCAGACCCCCAGTGGCCTGATCGAGTACGAGATTGTCGAAGTCCGTCATATCTGAACCGCAACAACCGTCTCGGGCGGCTGCCGTCAGTTGGCAGCTGGCCCAGACCCTCTGGGTGGGCGGCTTGTGGCTGTTGCAGTTCGTCATTCTGCCGGCCATCGGCCAAAGCGGTCTGGCGCCTCTGCTGGTGCAGGAGATAGCCACGCGGCTGGTGCCGCTGCTGGTCGGTCTGACGGCGGTGTGCGTTGCGCTGCAGGCTTTTGCCTTGCTGCGCAGCGAAGGTCTGTCGAGCCTGTTGCGGGATATGCGTGGGCAACTGCTGCTGACCGTTGCGGTCATGGCCCTGAGCTACTTCGCTGTGTTGCGCTACTGGCCCGAGGTCGAATACTGGCTGCGCTTCAGCTATCTGGTGATGGCATTTTGCGGGTTGTTGCTGGTGCTGCAGCCCGTGCCTGGTGCGCCGGTCAGGCGCTAACGACGCTTTCACGCGCGAATTGATTCGCGATCAGGGCACGCCATGCTTGCCCGTGATCGCGATGCAAGTGCCTCACCCCTGGTAACGGATAACGTTGGACAGGTTGCGATTCGCCTTGGGGTTCTTGCGATAGAGCAGGGCGACCTTGCCGATCGACTGGACCAGTTCCGCGCGTCCGTTCTCGCACAGGGCTACAATGGCCGCCTGGCGATCCTCGCGTTCAGTGAGGCGCAGCTGTACCTTGATCAGCTCGTGATCGTTCAGGGCACGGTCCAGTTCGGCCAGCACGCCCTCGGTCAAACCATTGTCAGCCACGATCAATACAGGTTTCAGGTGGTGGCCGATAGATTTGAATTGTTTCTTCTGCTCTTGAGTGAGCGGCATAATCGTTAGTACCTAATTCGGTCTGGAAAACGGCGCCTATCTTACCCGAGCCCGCGCAGTTATTCATGACCCGTTGAGTCAGAGGTTTCAGTGGCACGTTCCAAGACCAGCCAGCGTTGGCTGAAAGAACATTTCGATGATCCATATGTGAAGATGGCGCAGAAGGACGGCTATCGTTCGCGCGCCAGCTACAAACTACTGGAAATCCAGGAGAAGGATCGCATCCTGCGCCCGGGCATGACCGTGGTCGACCTTGGCGCGGCGCCAGGCGGCTGGTCGCAGGTCACCAGTCGGGTGATCGGCGACAAGGGGCGGCTGATCGCTTCCGACATCCTGGAGATGGACAGCATTCCCGATGTCACCTTCATTCAGGGTGATTTCACCGATGACGCTGTCTTCGCGCAGATTCTCGAGGCCATCGGCGAAAATCCGGTGGACCTTGTTATTTCCGATATGGCCCCCAATATGAGTGGGGTAAGAACCGCCGATCAGGCGCGCGCGATGTATCTGTGCGAGCTGGCGCTGGATCTGGCCGGGCGTGTGCTGCGTCCAGGTGGCGATTTTCTGATCAAGATTTTCCAGGGTGAAGGTTTCGACGCCTACCACAAGCAGGTGCGTGAGACCTTCGACAAGGTGCAGATGCGCAAGCCGCTGTCCTCGCGTGATCGCTCCCGTGAGCAATATATGCTGGCGCGTGGCTTTCGCGGCGTATGAGTTGAAACGGTTGTCCGCCCTGTCGATCTCAGTGGCAGAAACCTCATAAAGGGTTACAGACGGCGCCTGCGGGACGCGGGCGTTTGGTGTAAGTTAGTCGGTATATCATTGGTCGTCATGGGAAGCCCGCTTCGCCACGAGGCCTGCTTCAGAGGGTAGCTAATTGAACGACATGGCAAAGAATCTGATTCTGTGGCTGATCATCGCGGCGGTGCTGGTTACCGTGATGAACAACTTTTCCAGCCCGAGCGAGCCGCAGACCCTGAGCTACTCGCAATTCATCGAACAGGTGAAGGAAGGGCGCGTCGAGCGCGTGACCGTCGATGGTTACGTGATTACCGGCAAGCGTACCGACGGCGAGGGTTTCAAGACCATCCGTCCGGCGATTCAGGACGGCGGCCTGATCGGCGACCTGATCGACAACAACGTGGTCATCGAAGGCAAGCAGCCTGAGCAGCAGAGCATCTGGACTCAGTTGCTGGTCGCGAGCTTCCCGATTCTGGTGATCATCGCCGTATTCATGTTCTTCATGCGCCAGATGCAAGGTGGCGCCGGCGGCAAGGGCGGGCCGATGAGCTTCGGCAAGTCCAAGGCGCGTCTGCTCTCCGAGGATCAGGTCAAGACCACCTTCGCCGACGTTGCCGGTTGCGACGAGGCCAAGGAAGAAGTCAGCGAGCTGGTCGAATTCCTCCGCGATCCGGGCAAGTTCCAACGCCTGGGCGGTCGTATCCCGCGCGGCGTGCTGATGGTCGGCTCGCCGGGTACCGGTAAGACCCTGCTGGCCAAGGCCGTTGCCGGCGAAGCCAAGGTACCGTTCTTCACCATTTCCGGTTCCGACTTCGTCGAGATGTTCGTCGGTGTGGGCGCCAGCCGTGTTCGCGACATGTTCGATCAGGCCAAGAAGCACGCGCCGTGCATCATCTTCATCGACGAGATCGACGCCGTGGGTCGCCATCGTGGCGCCGGCATGGGCGGCGGTCATGACGAGCGTGAGCAGACCCTCAACCAGTTGCTGGTGGAGATGGACGGCTTCGAAATGAACGATGGCATCATCGTCATTGCGGCCACCAACCGTCCGGACGTTCTCGACCCGGCTCTGCTGCGTCCTGGCCGTTTCGACCGTCAGGTCGTCGTGGGTCTTCCGGACATTCGCGGTCGCGAACAGATTCTGAAAGTGCACATGCGCAAGGTGCCGATGGGCGACGACGTCAATCCGGCGGTCATCGCGCGCGGTACCCCGGGTTTCTCCGGTGCCGATCTGGCCAACCTGGTCAACGAAGCTTCTCTGTTCGCCGCTCGCGCTGGCAAGCGCCTGGTGGAAATGAAGGAATTCGAGCTGGCCAAGGACAAGATCATGATGGGCGCCGAGCGCAAGACCATGGTCATGTCCGACAAGGAGAAGCTCAACACCGCCTTCCACGAGGCGGGCCACGCCATCGTTGGGCGCCTGGTGCCCGAGCATGACCCGGTCTACAAGGTTTCCATCATTCCGCGTGGTCGTGCCCTCGGTGTGACCATGTTCCTGCCGGAAGAAGATCGTTACAGCCTCAGCAAGCGCGCCCTGATCAGCCAGATCTGCTCGCTGTTCGGTGGCCGTATCGCCGAAGAAATGACCCTGGGTTTCGATGGTGTCACCACGGGCGCCTCGAACGACATCATGCGCGCCACCCAGTTGGCCAAGAACATGGTCACCAAGTGGGGCCTGTCCGAGAAGCTGGGCCCGCTGATGTATGCCGAAGAAGAGGGTGAAGTCTTCCTGGGTCGTAGCATGGGCAGCCAGGCCAGCAATGTGTCCGGCGAGACTGCCAAGCTGATCGACGAGGAAGTGCGTCGCATCATCGATGAATGCTACGCCACAGCCAAGAAGCTGCTGGTAGAGAACCGTGACAAGCTCGATGCCATGGCCGAAGCGCTGATGAAGTACGAAACCATCGACGCCGAGCAGATCGACGACATCATGAATGGTCGCGAGCCTCGTGAGCCACGCGGCTGGGATGGTGGCGGTGACTCCGGTGCTCCGCAGGCCAAGGTCGACGAGCCCGATCGTTCTGAAAAGCCCATTGGCGGGCCGGCGGCCGAGCACTAAGGTTTCATATGTCTCAAGCGCTACACCCGAGCCGGCTACCCTGTGGTAGCCGGCTTCTTGATTTGTCCCGTCCGCAAGTGATGGGCATCCTCAATGTCACCCCCGATTCCTTTTCCGACGGTGGGCGCTTCACGGCGCGCGATGCTGCATTGCGTCACGCTGAGCAGATGGTCGCCGCAGGTGCGACGTTGATCGATATCGGCGGTGAATCCACCCGTCCCGGGGCGCGAAGCGTTTCGCCGACCGAGGAGCTGGAGCGGGTCGCGCCGATGGTCGAAGCCATCGCCCGTGAGCTCGACGTGATCATTTCCGTGGATACCTCGACGCCCGCAGTCATGCGCGAAAGCGCAAGGCTGGGCGCTGGGCTGATCAATGATGTGCGTTCGTTGCAGCGTGATGGCGCTCTGGATGCAGCGGCAGATACTGGTCTGCCGGTGTGTCTGATGCATATGCGCGGTGAGCCCGGCAACATGCAGGATGATCCGCAGTATCCGGACATCGTCGCTGAGGTGCGTGACTTTCTCGTCGAGCGCATGGCTGCCTGTGCGACAGCCGGTATTCCCGCTGAGCGGATCCTGCTCGATCCGGGCTTTGGTTTTGCCAAGACCCTGGAGCACAATCTCGCCCTGTTCAGGCGCATGGGTGAGCTCTCTGCGTTGGGGCGGCCCTTGCTGGTTGGCGTTTCACGCAAGAGCATGATCGGCAAGGTGCTCGGTCACGAGGTTGGTGCTCGCCTCTACGGCAGCCTGGCCTTGGCGGCTCTGGCGTTGACCAAGGGCGCACATATACTGCGTGTGCACGATGTCGCCGAAACGGTGGATGTGGTGCGCATGATCGCTGCGGTTGAAGCAGCGCAATAGCAGGCCTTTGAACACGTAGACGAGGCGGTCTGGGCTAGGCAAAAACAGCCGAGAAAGCGGAGTCTACGTGTTGTAAATGAGCACTTTGAGGCTGTTTTTAACGACGGCCAGACAACGCAGGTAGTTTTCAATGGCCTGCTAACAAGGAAAGCGTTATGGCTAGAAAGTACTTCGGCACCGACGGTATTCGTGGTCGCGTCGGCCAGTTTCCCATTACTCCGGATTTCATGCTCAAGCTCGGTTGGGCGGCTGGCATGGCGTTTCGCAAGCAGGGCAAGTGCCGCATCCTGATCGGCAAGGACACGCGTATTTCCGGCTACATGTTCGAGTCCGCCCTCGAGGCGGGGCTGGCTGCCGCAGGTGCGGACGTGCAGTTGCTCGGGCCGATGCCGACGCCAGCCATTGCCTATCTGACGCGCACCTTCCAGGCCGATGCCGGTATCGTCATCAGTGCTTCGCACAATCCGCATGACGATAACGGCATCAAGTTCTTCTCCAGCGAAGGCACCAAGCTTCCGGACGATGTCGAGCTGATGATCGAAGAGTTGCTCGATCAGCCGATGACCGTGGTCGAATCTGCCGGTATTGGCAAGGCTTCGCGGATCAACGATGCCTCTGGTCGCTACATCGAGTTCTGCAAGGGCAGCGTGCCCAGCGGCACCAGCTTCAAGGGCCTGAAGATCGTCATCGATTGCGCCCATGGTGCTGCCTACAAGGTTGCGCCTAGCGTGTTTCGCGAGCTGGGTGCGGAGGTTCGGGTCATTGCGGCGCAGCCCGATGGTCTCAATATCAATGATGCATGTGGCTCCACCCATATTGCAGCGCTGCAGGCCGAAGTGGTCGCGCAGCAGGCTGATCTGGGTATCGCCTTCGATGGCGATGCTGATCGTGTGCTGATGGTCGACCAGTATGGTGCGGTGGTCGATGGTGATGAACTGCTGTTCATCATTGCGCGTGATCTGCAGGAGCGTGGGCGGCTGCGTGGTGGTGTGGTTGGCACGCTGATGAGCAATCTCGGGCTGGAACTGGCTCTGGCCGATCTAAACATCCCATTCATTCGTGCCAATGTGGGGGATCGCTATGTGATCGCTGAACTGCTGGCGCGCAACTGGCAGCTCGGTGGCGAGAATTCGGGGCACCTGGTGTGCTTCCAGCACACCACGACTGGCGATGCGATCATTGCAGCCCTCCAGGTGTTGATGGCGCTCAAGCGCCGTGGCCAGAGCCTGGTCGATGCGCGCAGTGGTCTGAAGAAGTGTCCGCAGGTGCTGGTCAATGTGCGTTTCTCCGGTGCGCTCGATCCGCTCGAACATCCTTCGGTGAAGGAAGCCTGCGCGCGGGTTACCGAGAGCATGGCTGGGCGTGGTCGAGTGCTGCTGCGCAAGTCCGGTACCGAGCCGTTGGTGCGGGTGATGGTCGAAGGCGACGAGGAAAGCTCGGTTCGCGGCTATGCCGATGAATTGGCTAAGATTGTTGCCGAAGTCTGTGCTTGATTGAGCTTGCTACCGAGGGTGCTCTTGGGTAACATCTGCGCCCTCTTTGATCGACGAGGCAAAACATGCGTCGCACCTTGGTCGCTGGTAACTGGAAAATGCACGGTACCCGCGCAAGCGTCGCAGAGCTGATCGAGGGGTTGCGTCGGCAGGAGTTGCCTGTTGACGTGGATGTCGCAGTGTTTCCCTCCAGTCTGCACATCGCTCAGGTCGTCGAAGGCCTGGCTGCTAAAGCGGTGAAGGTTGGAGCGCAAGAAGAGCAGGGTGCCTTGACCGGTGAGCTGGCAGTCAGTCAGCTGGTCGATGGCGGCTGTGAGCTGGTGCTGGTCGGTCACTCGGAGCGTCGCCTGATCCTGGGTGAAAGTGATGAGGTGGTCGTGCGCAAGTTTGCGGCAGTACAGGCTGCAGGTCTGACGCCTGTGCTCTGTGTGGGTGAAACCCGCGAGCAACGCGAGGCGAATGCAACGCTGGGTGTGGTGGGTGGCCAGTTGGCCGCAGTGATCGATGCATTGAGTGTCGATGCGCTGAAAAACGCCGTAGTTGCCTATGAGCCTGTATGGGCCATCGGCACCGGGCTGACGCCGACGCCGGCGGCCGTGCAGGCTCAGGAAGTGCACGCAGCGATCCGCGCGCAAGTCGCGCAGCTCGATGCGGGTGTTGCGAGTGAGTTGAGAATTCTTTATGGCGGCAGTGTGAAGGCCGCCAGTGCTGCCGAGTTGTTCGGCATGCGGGATATCGATGGGGGGCTCGTAGGTGGCGCCTCTCTGAATGCGGATGAATTCGGTGCGATCTGTCGCGCTGCAGGAAACTGAAGAATGCTGGAAACAGTCATTGTTGTTCTGCACCTGCTGGGTGCGATCGGGATTGTAGTGCTGGTGCTGTTGCAGCAGGGTAAGGGTGCTGACGCGGGTGCGTCGTTCGGTTCGGGTGCTTCGGCAACTGTATTC
>CAMPIF010000197.1 GCA_946886245.1 Ectopseudomonas composti
GACCCGCGCCGAACTCAGTGCCGGCACCCTGCAGCTGGTCAAGGATTTGCTGCGCGAGTACCTGGCCAACGGTCCGACCCAGCAGGAACTGGACAACGCCAAGCGCGAACTGGCCGGCAGCTTCCCGCTGTCCACAGCCAGCAATGCCGCCATCGTCGGCCAGTTGGCGTCGATGGGCTTCTACGACCTGCCGCTGACCTATCTGGACGACTTCATGCGTGACGTGCAAAGCCTCAGCACCGAACAGGTGAAAGCGGCGATGGCCAAACACCTCGACCCCGAGGCACTGGTGGTGGTCACCGCCGGCCCGACGGTAGCGCAGAAGGAACTGCCGCCGCCCACCGACCGGCCGGCCGAACTGCCCAGCGCGGTGCCGCACTGATGCGCGGTCGCACAGCGCAGAATCCTGCCGCCAAGGTTCACGGCGGCCAGGGCCAGTTGCGCATCATCGGCGGGCAGTGGCGTTCGCGGCGCTTCGCCTTCCCCGATGGGCCAGGCCTGCGCCCGACCCCGGACCGGGTGCGTGAGACGCTGTTCAACTGGCTGGCGCCTTATGTCGAGGGCGCCCACGTACTCGACCCCTTCGCCGGCAGTGGTGCGCTGCTGCTCGAAGCCCTGTCGCGCGGTGCCGCCAGCGGCCTGGCTTGCGATCTCAACCCGGCCTCGGTGAACGCCTTGCGCGGGCATCTGGCGACGCTGCAGTGCAGCACGGGCGAGATTCAATTGGGCGACGCCCTGCAGATGCTGGCGCGCCCGGCGCCGCGCCGCTTCGACATCGTCCTGCTCGACCCGCCCTTCCACAAGGATCTGCTACAGGACACCTGCAACCTGCTGGAAACCCAGGGCTGGCTGATCGATGACGCCTGGATCTATACCGAAAGCGAAACGGCGCCCTCGACCCTCGGCCTGCCCGGCAACTGGCGCCTGCACCGCGAAAAGCACACCGGCCAGGTGCATTACGCGCTGTGGCAACGCAGCGTACCGTGACCTGCCTGGGATGAATGCTGCTTTTTACATCCACCACGACAGCACATTTGGTGGATGACACCCGACAGGACACCTTCATGACCCCCTTCCAGCCCGCCTGGTGGCTCCCCGGCCCGCATCTGCAGACGCTGTGGAACCCCTTCTGTCGCAAGCCGCCGCCGCTCGAACGCCAGCGCGAGCGGTTGTGGCTGGACGATGGCGATTTCCTCGACCTCGACTGGCACGGGCCGCACGACGCCCATGCGCCGCTGGTGCTGGTACTGCATGGTCTGACCGGCAGCTCCAACTCGCTGTACGTGCTCGGTCTGCAGCAGGCCCTGGCCGCACGCGGCTGGGCCAGTGCGGCGCTGAACTGGCGCGGCTGCTCCGGTGAGCCCAACCTGCTACCGCGCGGCTACCACTCCGGCGCCAGCGAGGATCTGGCGTCGGCCGTGGCTCACCTGCGCGCGCAACGGCCGATGGCGCCGCTGTACGCCGTCGGTTATTCGCTGGGTGGCAACGTGCTGCTCAAGTACCTGGGTGAAAGCGGCACGCAGAGCCAATTACAAGGCGCCGTGGCGGTGTCGGTGCCGTTTCGTCTGGACCAGTGCGCCGACCGCATCGGCCTGGGTTTCTCGCGGGTGTATCAGGCGCACTTCATGCGCGAGATGGTCGCCTACGTGAACAACAAGCAGCGCCTGTTCGCCGAGAGTGGCCAGGGCGAGCGCCTGTCGGTGCTGGAGCGCCTCGGCCCGCTGGACGGCATGCGCACCTTCTGGGACTTCGACGGGCGCATCACCGCCCCGCTGCACGGTTTCGCCGATGCCCACGACTACTACCGGCGCGCGTCCAGCCGTTTCTATCTGGGTGAGATTCGCACGCGCACATTGATCATCCAGGCCGAGGATGACCCCTTCATCTTCCGCCACAGCCTGCCCGAGGCCAGCGAGCTTGCCCCGGGAACCGAGCTCGAGCTGCATGCCAAAGGCGGCCATGTCGGTTTCGTCGAGGGCAGCCCACGCCGGCCTGCTTATTACCTGGAACGGCGCATTCCGCAGTGGTTGGATAATCGCGGCTGAAGCCGCTCCTACGCGAATCGCAGAAAGCGGAGCGCGGATGAAATCCGCGAAGACGTGCCCAGCAATCGCCACCAATTGCGGGAGGCGCCTCAGCGGCGAAACGCTCGCGGCTGAAGCCCCTCCCACAAGGACCGTGTGTGCGAGGTAATCACCCCAGCACCTGCTCCAACGGCACATGCAGGCGGCCATACAGCGCCTCGACCGCATCACGGGCTGAAGGGGCGATGTAGCCACTTTCCAGCGCCAGCACCTGGTAGATGCCACGGCGCAGCATGTCCTGGCTGAGATTGTCCGGGTTGGCCCCGGCGGTGCAGAGAAAGCGCACCCAGGAGGTCATGATGATCCAGGCGTTGAGCGTCAGCGCCTCGATCTGCGCCGGGCTCATCAAGAGGATGCCGGCCTCGACGAATCCCTGATAGACCGACTGCGCACCTATCAGACAGCGCCGGGCGAAAGCACGGTAGCGCTCGGCCAACTCGGCGTCGGATTCCAGCAGATGCTCCAGATCACGGTGCAGGAAGCGGTAGTGCCACATCGCCGCCAGCAACGCCTCCAGATAGAAGGTCTTGTCCGCCACCGTCAGCGCGCGCCCCTCAGGCAGGCGCAGGAAGCTGTCGACCTGCACTTCGTACTGAGCGAACAGCTCGGCGATGATCATCTGCTTGTTGCGAAAGTGGTAGTACAGGTTACCCGGCGAAATCCCCAGGTGCGCGGCGATATGGTTGGTGGTGACTGCGCGCTCGCCCTGGCTGTTGAACAGCGCCAGGCTCTCGGCAACGATGCGGTCGCGGGTCTTGGGTGGCGCCATGAGGCAGCTCGATCTCGACTTCAAAAGTGGCAAAGGTACAGGCGAAACAGCCGAAGTGTTACCCCCTGATGCACCGCGCAAGCCTTGGCAGGCCTTTGGTTAGGGTGCGGCGAGGGCGACATCGCGGCATCCTGTTTGACACATTAGAGTAATTGCTCTAAAAATCCAGCTCAGTCTAATCGCGGCTTATAGCCGCCTCCAGCAGGCTGTTTGAAAACGTCGGCGACGACTGCATGGATGCAGGAGGTAGAGCGAAGCAGGAAGCCCGAGCCGAGGCAGTCAGCGCAAGGCAAACACAGGCGAAAATCGGTCGGAGTCGCGCTCGACTTTACGAGTTGTAAATGAGCATTTTGATGGGGGCGCCTAGCTCGGACTCGCGCACGAGCCTGTGTTTAACGCAGCGATGACAACGCCGATAGTTTTTCAACCGCCTGCCCGCTGGAACGTCGAGGAGAAACCCATGGTCGCCGACATCGCCTACCTGCAGCACAGCCAGCAGCAGATCAACCAGCTGGACGGCACCTTCGCCCTGCAGCGCTCTGCCTTTGCCGCCAACCCGATGCCTTCGGCCGACCAACGCATCCAATGGCTGAAGTCCCTCAGCGAACTGCTCACTCAGCAACAGGACGCCCTGGTGGCAGCGATCTGCGAAGACTTCAGCAACCGCTCGGCTGACGAGACCCTGCTCGCCGAACTGATGCCCAGCCTGCATGGCATCCATTACGCGAGCAAACGCATCAAGAAGTGGATGAAACCGTCACGGCGCAGCGTCGGCATGCAGTTCATGCCGGCTTCGGCCAAGGTCATCTACCAGCCGCTGGGCGTGGTCGGCATCATCGTGCCGTGGAACTACCCGCTGTTTCTCGCCATCGGCCCGCTGACCGGCGCGCTGGCGGCCGGCAACCGGGTGATGATCAAGATGAGCGAGTCCACCCCGGCCACCTCACAGTTGCTCAAGGACCTGCTGGCGCGCGTCTTCCCCGAGGACCTGGTCAGCGTTGCGCTGGGCGAGGCGGAAGTCGGCATGGCCTTCTCCAAACTGCCGTTCGACCACCTGCTGTTCACCGGCGCCACCAGCATCGGCAAGCACGTGATGCGCGCCGCCGCCGAGAACCTCACCCCGGTGACCCTGGAGCTGGGCGGCAAGTCGCCGGCCATCGTGTCTGCCGATGTGCCACTGGCGGACGCGGCCGAGCGCATCGCCTTCGGCAAGACCCTCAACGCCGGGCAGACCTGCGTGGCGCCGGACTATGTGCTGGTGCCGCGTGACCGGATCGACGGCTTCGTCAGCGCCTATCGCGACGTGGTGCAGCGCTTTTACCCAGTGCTCAAGGACAACCCCGACTACACGGCGATCATCAACGAGCGCCAGTTGGTACGCCTCAACGGCTACCTGCAGGACGCCGAGGCCAAGGGGGCACGCATCGTCTCGCTGTACCCCGAAGCCCAGGGTCGACGCCTGCCGCAGAGCCTGGTGCTGGACGTCAATGACGACATGAAGCTGATGCAGGACGAGATCTTCGGCCCGCTGCTGCCGCTGGTGCCCTATGACCGCCTGGAAGATGCCTTCGCCTACGTCAACGCACGGCCACGGCCGCTGGCGCTGTACTACTTCGGCTACGACAAGCGCGAGCAGCAGCGCGTGCTGCATGAAACCCATTCCGGCGGCGTGTGCCTGAACGACACTCTGCTGCACGTGGCTCAGGACGACATGCCGTTCGGTGGCGTCGGCCCGTCCGGCATGGGCCATTACCACGGCCACGAAGGCTTCCTGACCTTCAGCAAGGCCAAGGGCGTGTTCATCAAGCAGCGCTTCAATGCCGCGCGGCTGATCTACCCGCCCTATGGCAGGTCGATCCAGAAGCTGGTCTACAAGCTGTTCGTGCGCTGATCCACGCGGGCCCGGCCCGTTCTACGCCTGGTGATAACAACAATGAACGACACCACCCTGAACACGCCGCAACTGTCGCGGCGCAGCCTGCTCAAGGTCGGCCTGCTGGGCACGGCGCTGCTCGGCACTGCCGGGCTGACCGCCACCTTGAGCGGATGCTCGGCCAGCACGCCGGCCAATGGTTACCTGATCCTGCGCAGCAGCGACATGCCCTTTCTGCGCGCACTGATCCCGGTGATGCTCGATGGCGCCGTCAATGCCGAGCAGATGCCGCTGGCCATCGACGGCACGCTGCAGAGCCTCGACAACAGCCTCGCGCACCTGTCGCCAGAGATGCTGAAACTCACCGTGCAACTGTTCGACGTGCTGGCCCTGCCCATCACGCGCGGCCCGCTGACCGGGGTCTGGGGCAGTTGGGACAACGCCAGCGACGATGACGTGCGCCATTTCCTCGCACGCTGGCAGAACAGCAGCCTGAGCCTGCTGCGCATGGGTCACGCCTCGCTGCTGCAACTGGTGATGATGGCCTGGTACAGCCGCCAGGAGGCCTGGGCGCATTGCGGCTATCCGGGGCCGCCCGCCGTATAACGGCTGATTCGTAGGGTGGGCCGGCCGGCGATCCGCTTAAGCCCACCAATAGAGACAGCTTGGTGGGCTGAAGCCCACCCTACCAACTGGAATTTAGCCAACCGCGATTATCAGAATGAGGCCTCTGAAACCGTCGCGAGCGGTTCGAGTGCAAGGAAGGCTCGCAGCACGTGGCGAGGCTGTACTGAAGTACGCCGAGCCACGGGCGAGAACCTGACGCCGCAATCGGATCGCGCAGTAGGTTTCAGTGACTCCGAGGAAAAACAATGCCTGTACCCGATTTGTTCAAGCAAGGCCTGGCCAAGGGCTGGAAGACATACGACGGTTCGCGCCTGGACAACGACCTGACCCTGGAGGCCGACGTCGCCATCGTCGGCAGCGGCGCTGGCGGCGGTACCACGGCGGAAATCCTCAGCGCCGCCGGCTACAAGGTGCTGCTGATCGAGGAAGGCCCGCTGAATACCAGCGACGACTTCAAGATGCAGGAAGCTGACGCCTACCCGTCGCTCTATCAGGAAGGCATCGGGCGCATGAGCAAGGACGGCGCCATCACCATCCTGCAGGGCCGCGCGGTCGGCGGCACCACGCTGATCAACTGGACCAGCAGCTTTCGCACCCCGCCACAGACCCTGGCGCATTGGGCCGAGGCCCACGGCGTGGCTGGCCATGATGAAGCAAGCATGGCGCCCTGGTTCGAGAAGATGGAGCAGCGCCTGGGCGTTGCGCCCTGGGCGGTGCCGCCGAATGCCAACAACCAGGTACTGCGCAGCGGCTGCGACAAGCTCGGCTATCACTGGGCGCCGATCCCGCGCAACGTGCGTGGCTGCTGGAACCTCGGCTATTGCGGCATGGGCTGCCCGACCAACGCCAAGCAATCGATGCTGGTCACCACCATCCCCGCCACCCTCGACGCCGGCGGCGAGCTGCTCTACCTGGCGCGCGCCGACAAGCTGCTGATCGAAGACGACCAGGTGGTCGGCATCGACTGCCTGGGCATGGACGAACGCTGCGTGGCGCCCAATGGCCGGCGCATCCGCGTCAAGGCGCGGCATTACGTGCTGGCCGGCGGCGGCATCAATACGCCCGGCATCCTGCTGCGCTCCGAGGCACCCGATCCGCACCAGCGCGTCGGCCGCCGCACCTACCTGCATCTGGTGAATTTCTCCGCGGCGCAGTTCGAGCAGGTGATCAACCCCTTCTATGGTGCCCCGCAGTCGGTCTATTCCGATCATTTCCAATGGCAAGACGGCACCAGCGGACGCCTCTCCTACAAGCTGGAAGTACCGCCGCTGCAACCGGCGCTGACCGCCACCCTGCTCGGTGACTTCGGCCGTGAGAACGCCCTGCGCATGGAACAGTTGCCGCACACCAACGTGATGCTCGCCCTGCTGCGCGATGGTTTCCACGAGGACAGCGCCGAAGGCCGCGTGGAGCTGCGCAGCGACGGCAGCCCGGTGCTCGACTACCAGATGACCGACTACACCTGGGATGGCGTGCGCCGGGCCTACCTGAGCATGGCGGAAATCCAGTTCGCCGCCGGCGCCAAGGCGGTGATGCCGACCCATGCCGATGCGCGTTATGTCGGCAGTTGGAAGGAGGCCCGGGAAATGATCGAGAACCTCGACCTGGCGCTGTACCGCACCCGCCTGGGCAGTGCTCACGTGATGGGCGGCTGCGCCATGGGCGAGGATCCGCAGCTGGCCGTGGTCGACAGCCTGGGCCGGCACCATCACCTGGCCAACCTGTCGATCCATGACGGCTCGCTGTTCCCCACCAGCATCGGCGCCAACCCGCAGTTGTCGATCTACGGCCTGACCGCCAAGCTTGCGACGCTGCTGGCCGAGCGACTGAAAAGCCCGAGCTAGACGCCGCTGCCCTGGCATGGGAGAACGCAACGCAGGCCGTGGCTTGGCCGCTGGCATGCGCTGCGCTACCATCCGACTCCTTTTCGACCCGCCAGGACGTCCCGATGAATCGAGTGTTATACCCCGGCACCTTCGACCCCATCACCAAGGGCCACGGTGATCTGGTCGAACGCGCCGCGCGCCTGTTCGATCACGTCATCATCGCCGTCGCCGCCAGCCCCAAGAAGAACCCTCTGTTTTCCCTGGAGCAACGCGTCGAGCTGGCACGCGAGGTGACCAAGCACCTGCCCAACGTCGAAGTGGTGGGTTTTTCGTCGCTGCTGGCGCACTTCGTCAAGGAGCAGAACGCCAATGTCTTCCTGCGCGGCCTGCGCGCGGTGTCCGACTTCGAGTATGAATTCCAGCTGGCCAACATGAACCGTC
>CAMPIF010000198.1 GCA_946886245.1 Ectopseudomonas composti
CCAGCCACCAGGGATTGCCGTCGCCACCCACGGCCATGTGATTGGGCACGATATCCAGGATCAGCCCCATGTCATGGGCGCGCAGGGTTTGCACCAGTTGCACCAGCGCGGCTTCGCCACCCAGTTCGGGGTTGATCCGGCTGGGGTCGACCACGTCGTAACCGTGTTGCGAGCCGGGGCGAGCAGTGAGAATCGGCGAGGCATACAGGTGGCTGATACCCAGCTGGGCCAGGTACGGCACCCGGGCTGCCGCGTCATGCAGGGTGAAATCCTTGTGCAACTGCAGGCGCAGCGTGGCGCGCAACTCAGTCATTGCCTGCCTCCCGGCGTGCGCCATCGAGGCAGGCCAGACGCTCGCTGGTGCCTGGCTGTGCCAGCAGTTCGCCGGCCGCCAGCGGGTAGCGTCGCCGCCAGTTCGGGTGGATGTCGCCAGGGCCGGGCAGGTTGGGCTGCTGCTCCAGACCGCAGGCGTCCTCCAGCGGCAACAGGGTCAGTGGCGCCGGCGTGCGGCCAATGTGCTCGATGCAGGCCAGCAGGCTGGCGTCGTCATCCGTCCCTGTCACCATGTCCTGACGCTCGAACAGCTGGCGCAGCGCCACACGCTCGCCAGCACGCTCGGCGTGATCGCCTTCGAGCAGCCGCGCGTCGCGCTGCCCGACGCGCACCCGCCATTCCAGATCGCGGCCGGCGAGCCAGCCCTTGATCGTCGGCAGATCGTGGGTGGTGGTGGTCGCCAGGGCATTGCCGGGCCAGCCTTCGGCCGGCACGAAGCCGAGGTCGTCCTGCTCGAACAGCAGCACCCGCGTGCCGAGGATATTGCGTGCGGCGAGTTTGTCGCGCAGGCCCTCGGGCACGGTGCCGAGGTCTTCGCCGATCACCAGGGCACGATGGCGGTGCGATTCCAGCGCGAGAAGGCGTAGCAGATCATCCAGCGGGTAGCGCAGGTAGGCGCCGTGCTGCGACTGCGCGCCCTGCGGGATCACCCACAGCCTCTGCAGGCCCATCACATGGTCGATGCGGATGCCGCCGGCATGCGCCAGATTGGCCCGGAGCATCTCGATATAGGCGCGAAAACCGTGCTGACGCAGCCCCTGCGGCGAGAAGGCGGCGACGCCCCAGTTCTGCCCGTGACGATTGAGCACGTCCGGCGGGGCGCCGACGGTGACCTGCGGCAGCACTTCGTCCTGGCGCGACCAGGCCTGGCTGCCGGCGCAATCGGCGCCCACCGCCAGGTCGGCGATCAGCCCGATGCCCATGCCGGCTCCGCTGGCAGTGGCCTGCGCGGTCTCCAGACCATGGGCGATCAGCCATTGGCAGAAGGCGTGAAAACGCAGCTCATCGGTGTGTTCGATGGCAAAACGGGTCACGGCGCCCTGATTCGGGCTGCGTAGCGCTTCCGGCCAGGTGCGCCAGTCGCCGCTGCTTCCTTCGCGCAGGCGTTGCGCATGAATGGCCTCGAAGCAGCAATGCTGCTGCAGCGCATCGCCCCCGGCGGTGCGAAACGCCTCGAAGCGTTCCTGCAATTGGCCGGGGTTGTGGCAGAAATCCGCGTACAGCTGGCGCATCAGGCATTGGCGAGTAGCGGCCACGGCCGGCCAGTCGATCAGCTCCAGCGCCTCCAGGCGGGTCATTTCACTGTGCAGTCCGGCGGCCTGAATGGCGTGCTTGACGCGTTCCTCGCCGAGCAGGGTGACGGGGGCGGCGTACAGGGTGTTGAAGAACAGCCGGCTGGACGGTGAATAGGGACCGTAGCTGTGCAGATCGGCGCTGAACTGCGCGTGAACCGGACTCAGGCCGATGGCATCGGCGCCGTGATTGGCGGCATGCCGGGCTAGTTCCGCCACCGCCAGCGTATCGCCCAGGCCGCCATCACCGTTGCGACGTAGCCCGTAGAGCTGTGCAGTCAGCCCCCAGATGCGCGGCTTGCCGCACAGCTGTTGGACCGACATGCAGGCGGCCGGTGCCACCGCGAGCGCATGCCGGGTATCGCGAATCTCCAACTGGTAATAGCCAGGCTGTTGTTGCGCGGGCAACTGGCCGTCATGGTCGAGACGGCCCTCATCGACATTGCCGTGCTCGTCGGTCAGCCGATAGGGGCTTTTTGCCGGGTAGAGGGTCAGGGCCAGTGGTTGGTGCTGGTCCTGAAGCAGCAGGCTGGAATCTTCCGGCCCATGCGGGCGGTGCACCAACGAGCTGAGGCTTTCACGCATTTGCTCAGGGCTTTGCGCCGGATAACCAAGCGCCTCCAGCAGGTTGCGCTGCGCTTGCGGGGTCACGCTCTGTGGCTGCCCGTAGGCATCGATCCAGTCGATGCTCAGATCCGCTGCCTGCGCCAGTTCGGCCAGTAGTCGATCGCTCATCGTGCGGGCTCCAGGGTGACCAGGGCGCTGCGCGGCGGCAATTGCGCCTGACGCAGGTCGGCATCGTCGATGCGCAGGGTGTACAGGCGTTCGCCCTGTGTGGCAGGCGAGGGTAGGGACACGGCGCTGATGCCTAGATTGACGGCGATGCTCAGCGCCGGGCCGTTACCCAAACGCCAACGCGCCAGTACGGCGCCGTCGCCCAGCACTTGCGCGCCGAGACTGCGTGCCTCCTGCAAGCCCTGCAGCAGGCGGCTGTGGCGCACCTGCAACAAGCCGCGATAGAAGGCCAGCCACTCGCGTTGCTGCGGCTCCAGTGCCGGCGCCAGATCCGGCTGTGAGCGCTGGAAACTGGCCTCGGCATTGGGATCGGCGATGGCTTCGCGGCTGTGCGCTGAGCTGAACTGGGAAAAATCGGTGAACTCGTTGCGCCGCCCTTCGCGCACGGCGTTGGCCAGCTCATCGTGATAATCGGTAAAGAACAGAAAAGGCCGTTTGCTGCCCCATTCCTCACCCATGAACAGCAGCGGCACCATCGGACACAGGAGCAGGAGCACGGTGGCGGCCTTCAGCGCGTCATGGTCGGAGAGCAGCGTCAGGCGCTCGCCGAAGGCGCGGTTGCCCACCTGGTCATGGTTCTGCAGAAACAGCACGAAGGCATGTGGCGGCAGATCGGCACTGGGTTCGCCGCGCGGCTGGCCATGGCGATTGGCCTGGCCCTGATAGACGAACCCCTGTTCCAGGCAGGTGGCCAGCTTGCGGGTCGGCGCCTGAGCGTAATCGGCGTAGTAGCTTTCGTTCTCGAAGGTGAGCAGGGCATGCAGGGTGTTGTGGCCATCATCGTTCCACTGTGCATCGAAACCCTCGCGCAGCAGCTGTGCGGCGTTGTGCTCGTTTTCCAGCACCAGATGCACGTGGCGCGGCTGCGGCAGCGCCGAGCGCACGCGCGCCGCCAGCTCCTTGAGAAATTCGTCATCATCGATGGCGTGCACGGCGTCCAGACGCAGGCCGTCGACGCGATAGTCCAGCAACCACATCAAGGCGTTCTCGCAGAAGAAGTCGCGCACCTGCGGGCGGCTGAAGTCGATGGCGGCGCCCCAGGGCGTGATGCGCTCCTGGTGGAAGAACTGCCGCGCATACAGGCCCAGATAATTGCCGTCCGGGCCGAAGTGGTTGTAGACGACATCGACGAATACCATCAGGTCACAGGCATGGGCGCTGTCGATCAGTTGCTTGAGTTCATCGGGTGTGCCGTAGGCGTTGGCCGGGGCGAACGGCAGAACGCCGTCATAACCCCAGTTGCGCATCCCAGAAAAGGTATTGAGCGGCATCAGCTGCAAGGCGGTGACCCCGAGGTCGGCCAGATGCGGCAGATGCTCGATGACCTGCTGAAAACCACCGAACAGGCCGACATGCAGCTCATACAGCACCGTCTCGTGCCAGGGCCGACCATTCCAGTCGCGGTGATGCCAGATATAGCTCGAGTGATCGATGACCTGGCTGAAACCATGCACGTCCTCGATCTGCCGACGTGAGGCCGGGTCCGGTACCGGCCACCGTCCGTCGATGCGGTAGCGATAAACGGTGTCGCTCGGGCAGTCGAGCAGCAACACGAACCAACCGTCATCCTGTGCCTGCATCGGGTGCAGCCGGCCATTTTGCAGTTCCACTTCCACCTGATGGCAACTGGGCGCCCACAGGGCGAAGCGCACGCGTCCATCGGCCATTGGCCGGGCTCCGTGGCTGTACATCAACGCAGCGCTCGGTGGGCATTGGTCTGGCTCAGCAGACGTTGAAAGAGGCGGTCATACGCCTGCGCCGACTGGCGCCAGTAGAGCGGGGCGCGCATGGCCTGGCAACGCATGGCTTCCAGCAGCTCGGGATGTTCGAAAACCTGCAGCGCACGGTCGATGGTCCGGCGATAGGCATCGGCCCTGGGCGCGTCGAAGAGAAAACCGCTGACGCCATCCTCGATGGTGTCGGCCAGACCGCCCGTGCAACGGGCGATGGGCAGCGAGGCGTAGCGCTGGGCGTACATCTGGCTGAGGCCGCAGGGCTCGAAACGCGAAGGCATGAGCAGGAAGTCGCTGCCGGCATACAGGCGCCTGGCATCGCTTTCATCGAAACCTATATGCACGCCAATGCGCCCCGGATGGCGTCGGCCCAGCTCCGTCATGGCGGCCTCCAGCGCCGGTTCACCCTGGCCGATCACGCCGATGCGGCCGCCTCGGGCGACGATGTGCTCGGCAACCTGCAGGGTCAGATCTATACCTTTCTGCTGCACCAGACGCGATACCACGGCGAACAGCGGCCCGTCGTCATCGAGGCCCAGCCATTGCTGAACATATTCGGCGTTGGCCTGTTTGCCCGCCCAGTCGCCAGCGCTGAAACCCTGCAGCAGGTGCGGGTCGCTCGCGGGGTGCCAGCTCTCGTCGATGCCATTGGCGATACCGCTGAGCTGGTCGATCTGCACCTTGGTTCGCAACAGGCCATCGAGACCGCAGCCTTGTTCCGGCGTGGTGATTTCACGGGCATAGCGGCGGCTCACGGTGGTGACATGCTGTGCATGGGCGATGCCGGCCTTGAGAAACGACAGCTGGCCGTAGAACTCCAGGCCATCGATGCCACAGGCCGACTCCGGTATCGCCAGCTCGCTGGCACAGCGCATGTCGCACAGGCCCTGGTAGGCCAGGTTGTGAATGGTCAGCAAGCAAGGCGTGCTGGCTTGGCGCCAGGCCATGTAGGCCGGTGCCATGGCCGCTGGCCAGTCGTTGGCGTGCACCAGTTCCGGGCGCCATTGGATGCTGGCATCGCCGCTGGCGATTTCCGCAGCAGCCAGGCCGAGGCGGGCGAAACGGATGTGGTTGTCAGCCCAGTCGCGGCCCTGGGCATCGACATAAGGCGAGCCATCGCGTTCGTACAGCGCGCGATTGAGCAGCACGTAGACGATCAGTCCATCGGCCAGATCCATGCGCCCGATCTGGCAAGGTGGCAACGCCGCCAGACCTGGCAACTGCCCGACGATGCGGATCGGTCGGCCGCTTTCAACGACCTGGCGATAACCGGGGATCAGCAGGCGAATGTCGTGCTGCGGCGACAACGCACGGGGCAACGCCGCAGAAACATCGCCGAGGCCGCCGCACTTGATCAGATCGGCGAATTCCGACGTGACGAACAGCACGCGCTTGCGCTGCGGGTGCTCGCTGTGCATCTGCAAGGGAGGCTTGGCTGCGGCGTAAGGTGTGGGTGTGGCGTGAATATGTACGGAGGCTGCAGCGCTTGCCATGTCTCTCTCCATAGGCTTGGACCTGAGAACGACTCGCCGTGCGGGCGAGGGCCTGGGGAGGAGCGCGATGGACGATGGTGCGATCTCCCCCCTTACCCTTGAGCTGACGGGGTGAGGCGAACAAAGGTTCGACCTTTTTTTCACCGGGCAAAGGCAACGTAAAAGTTGAACTTTGCCCATGCTGGCCGCTTCCACTGAGCACCCTGACAGCTCCAAGGAGAGCGGCAGATGCAAAGCGTCGAGCAGGTGGTGAATTTTCTCAGCCAGTACGAACTGCGCCTGGCCACCGCCGAGTCCTGTACGGCGGGGCTGATCAGCGCGCTGGTGGCGAATGTGCCCGGCAGCGGCAAGGTGCTCGATTGCGCGTTCGTCACCTATTCGCCGCAGGCCAAGCAGCGCTGCCTTGGCGTCAGCGCCGATACCATCGAGCGTTTCGGCCTGACCAGCGAAGAGGTAGCGCGGGAGATGGCACTGGGCGCATTGCAGCGCAGTGATGCCGATATCGTTCTGGCCAATACCGGCCTGGCGGAGGCTGAGGGAGAGATGGACGGCGTGCAGTGCATCGCCTGTGCGATTCGCCTGGAGCAGTATCCGAACATTCTCAGTGAAACGCTGAAGTTCAGCGGAGGCCGCAACCAGGTACGTGAGCAAGCGGCACGCTACGCCCTGATGCAGTTGCCTTACTACGTGCAACGACTGAGTCAAGGCTGATTGGCGAGGCGCTGCCGAGCTGCATCAGCAGCCCGGCAAGCGAGCGATCACTGTTCCGGCAACTGGCCGTTCAACTGCTCAGCGCGTTGCAGATGCTGCTCCAGCTTGGGCAGCGTCTCGCGAGCGAAGCCAGCGAGCTCCTGGTCATCGGCATTCACGGCGCGACGGAACAACTCGATGGTCTCGCGGTGAGCGACCACCTGATTGTTCATGTAGGCCTTGTCGAAGCTGTCTTCGCTGCGCAGTTTGAGCACCAGGGCCTTGGCCTGGTTGATCAGTTCGGCATCGTCGGAGACCTCCAGGTCCTTGCTCTTGGCCAGCTCGGCCAACTGCTGATTGGCCCGACGATGGTCGTCGATCATCATCTGCGCGAAGCCCTTGACCGCTTCGTTCTGCGATTTCTCCAGGGCCAGTTTGGCCGTTTCGATCTCGGCGACGCCTTTCGCCGATGCCTCTTCGACGAAGTCTTCGCTGCTGATCGATTCCGCCTGGCTGGCAGCCTGCAGACTGCTGACGGCGCAGATGACGAGGGCGGCAGCAGCCAGTAAGGCCAGTGGTTTCAACGGGTGCATGTTCGATCCTCCTGGGATGTGCGTTCACAGGGGTAGAAGGGCCAGGCAAGGACGAAGTTCAGGACAAATTTGCCGCAGCGAAGCCGCCCTAGGTCAAGCGCAGCGGCCCGCCATCACTGGCCCCTCGGGAAAAATTCAGGTCGAACGGAACAGCCGCAGCCCGTCTCAAAAACTACCCGGAGCGACTTTCCCGTCGCTGGCGTGGCCGCCATGCCCGACATGGCCACTGAATAACCGAGCGCGCGATATGCACGCCTCCAATAGCCAGGAGTAGCCCATGAGCAAGCAACCGAAAACCGCCGAAAACAGCCAGATGGCGGGCAGCGATACGCTCGACCGCAGCAACAGCAACGCCAAGCTCGAACAACTCGAGCGCTTTCGCGAGGACGCCACCGGGGAAGCGCTGACCACCAACACCGGCACGCGGATCGCCGACAACCAGAACAGCCTGCGCGGCGGCGAGCGTGGCCCGACGCTGATGGAAGATTTCATCATGCGCGAGAAGATCACCCACTTCGATCACGAGCGCATTCCCGAGCGCGTGGTGCATGCCCGCGGCGCGGCAGCGCATGGCTATTTCGAGGTGACCGATCCTGCCAGCGACCTGACCTGCGCTGCCTTTCTCGGCGAAGCCGGCAAGCGCACGCCGGTGTTCGTGCGCTTTTCCACCGTGCAGGGGCCGC
>CAMPIF010000199.1 GCA_946886245.1 Ectopseudomonas composti
CTCTTCTTGCAGTGGGCAGCTCCCTCGCCTTTCCCGTCGCCGTAAACGCCGCCTTCTTCGAAGACAGCAAGGCGTCCATCGAACTGCGTAACTTCTACATGAACCATGACTTTCGTCAGGACGGTGCAAACCAGTCAAAACGAGATGAGTGGGCACAGGGTTTTCTGCTCAACTACCAATCCGGCTTTACCGATGGACCGATAGGGTTCGGGGTCGATGCGCTCGGGTTGCTTGGCTTGAAACTGGATTCTGGTCCTGATCGGCAGGGCACCGGCCTGCTGCCGAGTGGCGATGAGAAGGCACCGGATGACTACAGTCAGCTGGGGTTTACGGCCAAGGCTCGCGTATCCAAGAGCACGCTTCACGTTGGCACACTGATTCCGAAGTTGCCGACCGTGCTACCCAGTGACTCTCGTTTGCTGCCGCAAACTTTTCGGGGTGCCCAGTTGCAGTCACGAGAAATCGATGGCCTGACTTTGGATTTCGGTCAGTTGACGCAGAACAGTCTGCGCAACACCAGTGCGTCGGAGGACATGCTGGTCGCCGGTAAAGGCATTCGGGGCGGACAGGCCAGTGATGAATTCAACTTCGGCGGTGCCAGTTACAAATGGTCGAAGAACCTGACGACGGCCTACAACTACGGTCATCTGGATCAGAACTACAGACAGCACATCGTCAATCTGCGACATCGTTTGCCCATCATGGACGGGCACTCGTTCGACAGTGATATCCGTTATGCCCGCTCCACCAACGACGGCAACAGCAATGTCGATAACACCGCTGTAGGTGCCAAGTTCACTTACAACCTCAATAGCCATTCATTCGCTGTCGCGTATCAGAAAATGAGCGGTGATACCGGTTTCCCGCATATCGAGGGAACCAACTCCTTTCTCGTCAACTACGTGATGATCTCGGCAGATTTTGCCAGCCCCGAGGAGCGCTCCTGGCAAGTGCGCTATGACTACGACTTTGCCGCCATGGGAATACCAGGCCTGACGTTCATGACGCGCTATATCAGTGGCGACAATTTCGAACGTGCAGGAGGCCGTGAGGGCAAGGAATGGGAGCGTAATACCGACATCGGCTATGTGGTTCAGAACGGCCCATTGAAAAACTTTGGCGTGAAATGGCGTAACGGCACCTACCGCAGCAACGGCGGCAACGATGTCGATCAGAACCGGCTGATCTTCAGCTACACCCTGCCTCTGCTCTGATCTTTCCCCACCGAGCCCTGATGTGGCTCGGACCATTTCGAGGTTTTCTCATGAAAGCGCACAAGACTCTGTTACCCCTTGCCATCAGTGCTGCGTTACTGCTGCCGCTCACGGTTCAGGCAGCCAACACCGCCGAGGTACCCTGCACCACTACCGCCGAATGTGCCGCGCAGGCTGCCAAGATTGGCGCAAGTACAGACAAGCGAGCCCTGAAGGGCGGTGCTTATGAAAGTCAGTTCGAGTGGATGAACCGCATCAACAAGGCGTCCATCGTCATGCTCACCGAGGAGGGGATCGTCAGTGCACCTCAGGGCAAACGGATTGCCAGCGGTGTTCAGCATGTCATCGATCAGGCTGGACAGCCGGATGGCAAGCGCCCTAGCGATGTCCTTCAGGTCGAGAAGATCATGATCGACAAGATTGGGCCCGAAGCCTCGCTGATTCATTCCGGGCGCAGCCGGCAGGACATGTACGCCACCTATCGCCTGGCCGTGCTGCGTGCTCAGGTGCTGGATCTCAGCGATGGTCTGAACAGCGTGCGTGAGCGCCTGCTGAACATCGCCAATGACCATGTCGATACGCTGATCCCGGCCTATACCAACGGCGTGCAGGCCATGCCGATCAGTTATGCCCATTATTTGCTGGCCTTCGAGGCCGCCTTCCAGCGTGATGCCCAGCGTATTCACGAACTCTACGGCCGTCTCAACCTCAGCCCGATGGGCACAGCGGTGCTGGCCAATTCTGGTTGGCCGCTCAATCGCGAACGCCTGGCGACGTTGCTCGGTTTCGATGGCGTGCGTGAGAACTCTCTGGATTCCAGCCAGGTCTCGACTTTCGACATTCCACTGGAAGCTGCCGGTATCGCATCGTCTTCGGCCATTCGTGTCGGGGCGCTTATCGGTGACATTCACACTCAGTACCATCAGACGCGTCCCTGGTTGCTGCTTGAGGAGGGCTCGACTTACAGCAGCAGCGCCATGCCGCAGAAACGTAACCCCGGTTTGCTGATGCGAACCCGTGAGTCGGCATCCGATGTCGTTGGTTTGGCGGGCGCCACGACGATCCGTGCCCACAACGTCACGACCGGGATGACCGATTACAAGATCGCGTTCGATGAGCTCGGTCTGTTCGAGTCGGCTACGCAGATGTTCAAGCGTCTGGATGCTGTGCTCGATGCTCTGGTGATCAATCCCGAGCGTGCCATGGAGGAGCTGGATAACGACTGGACCACCTCGATGGAGTTGGCCGACACCCTGGAGCGCGAGCACAAGGTGCCGTTCCGCATTGGTCACAGCTTTGCTTCACTGATCGTCGGTGAGGCACGGAAAGACGGTTTGCTGCCGAAGAACTTCCCCTATGCCGATGCGCGGAGGCTCTATACCAAGGCTGCGCAGACGTACAAATGGCTGGATCGTAGGGTGCGGTTGAGCGATTCGGTGTTCCGCGCGACCCTCTCACCTCGCACCATGGTAGAGACGCGCAAGGGCACGGGTGGTCCGCAGCCAGCGGAGGTCAAACGCATGTTGGCTGCTGCGCAGAAAAACCTGTCTGCTGATCGGAGCTGGATGAGTGAGCGTCGCCAGCATCTGACCGAGGCGGAGCAAGTGCTGGACAAGGCTTTCAATCGTCTCGCACGGCCTTGACCACTGAATGTGCTGAGCAAGCATCTACTCTGGTTGCCTGCGCTGCTATCGATGATCGGTAGCAGCGTTTCGCCGTATCCCGATGTTTATGAAACTGCGCTTGCCCCGATGTCGCGGGTCGAGCTGACGACGCATTTCATGCGTTTGCACACTGACCGCACGCTGTTCTCGGTATTGATAGCGGCCAGCGCGGACATCTACAACCTCCCCGAAGGCCTTGAACGGGTAGAGATTCTGTTGGGCACAGGTTTCGAGGAAGTTCTCGTTCCTTCGCCGGACACGCTTGTGCTTGTCCCTGTATTTCTGCATTCGGATGACCCACGGCTTCAGCCAGACATGCCGGCCTGGATCGCCGGAGGGTGGGCCAGGGGCGAGCGTTCCACGCACGCGATGAAGGGCATTTCTGCGGTATCGATTCTCGACGCTTTGCTGCGTTATCTCGATCAGCGATCGAGCTTCGCAGAGCTGCGGGAGGTCGATCTCATCAGCCGTGGCTCAGAGGCAAAGCTGCTGCAGCTACTGATCCTGGAGCACGTCAAGGACCCTCCCCAGTTCACCAGGCGCTTTGAACTGCGCTATCGGCTGGAGCAGCGTACTTCATCTGCCAATGAACATGAGTGACCGCCGCCGTCGTTGAGGCCTTCCCAGCACTTGCCGGGATTTTTCAGCATCCAGGGCACCGTTCCAGCGGCTGATGAACAGGCAGGCCACGCAGTTGCCCAGAACATTCGTCAGTGAGCGGCATTTCATCAGACGCTCAACGCCGATGAGCATGCCCAGCATTTCCAGGGGAGCGAACTGCAAGACGCTGAGCGTGGCAGTCAGAATGATGAAGGCTGAACCCGCGACGCTGGTGGCTCCCAGCGAGGTGAACAGGCTGGTGCAGAGTAGCAGCAACATTTGCCCGACACTCAGCTCGTTCCCCGCCAATTGGGAGAGAAACACCATCGCTACGATCAGGTAGAGGTTTGAACCGTTGAGGTTGAAGCTGTAACCGCCGGTCAACACCAGGCGGGCGACCTGGCTATCGCAGCCAGCTGCTTCGAGCTTGTCCAGCAGCTTCGGCAGGGCCGCTACCGACGAGCCTGTCGCAGCGACCAGCAGCAACTCCTCTTTGATGTAAAGGATCAAGCGGCGCAGACGCAACCCTGTCAGGCGCAGTATCAGTCCCAGTATCAACGTGACATAGAGAAGGCTGGCCACATAGATGGCGATGATGAATTTCATCAGCGGTACAGCGGCAGTTGCGCCGTATTTGCCCAGGGTGAAAGCCATGGCGCCAAAAGCGGCCAGAGGAGCGAAGCGGATGATGCCGGACATCAGTGCAAATATCATCGAGACGCTCTGATCCAGCCGTCTCTGTAGTGGGGCGCCAGCAGTGCCGGAAAGTCCCAGCACGTAGCCACAGATCAATGCGGCGAGCAGCACTTTGAGAATCAGGCTCTGCTCAAGCGTATGCAGCACCATGCCGGGAAGCTGAGTAATGACTTCCGTGCGGGTAATCCCTTCAGCCACTTGTGATGAGTGGGCGTCGTTGCCAGGTTGCAGCGTCAGCGCCACCAAAAGCCCGATACTCAGTGAAAGCACCGAGACGAGTTGCCAGTAACCCAGCATCCTCAAGGCCTTGCGCTGCCTGGATAGCCGACTAGTTTGGCGACACTGGAGCAGAGCAGGATGAACATCACAAAAGGAGTCAGCCAGCCGATCACGCTGAGGAACAACTCGCTGAGCGGTTTCATCTGGATTGCCAGAGGCGGATTCCAGACACCGAGCATAGCGCCGAGCAGAACGGCCATAAGCAGTCGGGCAATACCGGAACGGACCAGTCGCTGGATCATTGCATTCTGTTTTTTGTAGTTATTGTCGTCTGCTGTGCGCAGTGGCTCATCCTAACCCATGGAGCGAGCGATTCGGTATCGTTCAGCCCTGCTTCCATCCTTCCCAACGGTGAACTATCCCAATGGAGCTTCGTCACCTTCGTTACTTCGTCATGGTTGCTGAAGAGCGTCATTTCACTCGCGCTGCTGCGCGCTTGAACATGCAGCAACCGCCCTTGAGTCAGCAGATTCGAGCACTGGAGCAGGAACTGGGGTTCGAGCTTTTCATTCGTCACGCCAAAGGTGTCGACTTGACCGTGGGCGGCGAGGTGTTTTTGCGTGAGGCGAAGGACATCCTCTTGCGCGTAAAGCAGGGGGGGCTCAAGGCTGCGCGCGCTGCACAGGGCATTGAAGGAACATTGCGGCTGGGGTTCACCAGCTCTGCAGCGTCCCATCCGCTGATTCCCAAGATCATTCGTCGTTACCGTGAAGACTATCCAGGGGTGGACATTGCCTTGAACGAGGGCAGTGCCAGAGTGTTGACCGATAACGTGGTGAGCGAGCGAGTCGATGTGGGAATCGTACGCGCGCCGGTGGCCAGCCCTGTCGGCATCGCCTATCACCGTCTGCTCAACGAAGAGCTGGTGCTCACCTTGCCGGTCGGGCATCGCCTGTTGGCGAGCAAAGGGGCGGTTTCGCTGAAGGATCTTGCTGACGAGCCGTTGATTCTGGTGCGCCGTCCCGGTGCGCCGGGGATGTACGCCAATTTCCTGCAGGCCTGCCGCAATGCCGGTTTCGAGCCGCATGTGGCGTTCGAGGTGGAACGCATGCTCACCAACGTCAGCCTGGTGGCCGCTGGCGCCGGAGTTTCGGTGGTGCCGGCTTCGATGCGCGGCTTTCACGAGCACAGCGTGGCTTATCGCTCGATTCGCGACGCCAAGCCGCGTCTGGTCGCGCCGATCACTCTGGTTTGCCGCGAGTTGCACCAGTCACCGCAGGTGGCCAATTTCATTGCCCTGGCGCGGGCGCTGGGCAGCGAATATCGCAAGGAGTCGCACTGAGAACCTGTTGACGATCTCGTGAGCTAGAGCCAGGCAACACCGATGGCGGCCCCGCAAAATCAGGCGAAAAACGGCCGGGGTCGCGACCGACTTTACGAGCTGTGAATGAGCATTTGGACGGGGGCGCCCAGCTCGGGCTGGCGTGCCAGCCTGGTTTCAACGTAGCAGGGCCGACGTGCAGCAGATCGTGAACAGGTTCTGAGTGCTCAGCGTGTGCTGAGGCATTGCCAGTCTTCCTCGGTATCGACGTCCTGCAGGATGCCAGGATCGTCCAGTGCGACGATGCATACGGCCTCGGGGTTCTGCTCAAGCACCGGCCTGGCGCCGGCATCGCCGCCAAGTGCCGCGAGCTGCGGCCAGAAATCACGGCCGAACAGCACCGGATGGCCGCGTTTGCCCTGGTAGCTGGGCAGCACGATATTGTCTGCGCTGGCGTGGGCGAGCAGGGTTTCTAAGGTATCGCGGCGAATATGCGGCATATCGGCGAGAAAGATCGCCACCGCGTCAGCGCTCGATTCGGCGAGCAGCCGCTCGGCCCCTGCGGCCAGGCTGTGGCCCATGCCTTGCGCCGTCGCTGGATGCTGGACGAGTCTGATGCCTGCGGATAATCCCAACTCAGCGCCTGTCTCGTCCGGGCGCAGCACCAGCCAGGTCTCGTCGAGCATCGAACAGGACAGGGCCAGGCTGGCCGCCAGCAGCGAGCGACCGTCGTCGAGCACGAGACGGCGCTTGTCGGCGCCGAAGCGGCGGCTGTAGCCCGCTGCGAGCATCAGCGCTGCTACGCTTTGGGCCGGGCGCTCGCTGGCCATGCTCAGCCGGCCAGGCCCGCCGCCCTGGCGCGGGCCGCGTGGAGTTTCTTGTAGCTGTCGATCAGGCGCAGGTGCTTGTCCAGGCCTTCCAGTTTCATGCTGGTCGGCGTCAGGCCATGGAAACGCACGCTGCCGTCCACCGAGCCGATCACCGCGTCCATGCGCTCGCTGCCGAACATGCGCCGCAGGTTGTGCTCAGCGCCTGTCTCGTCCGGGCGCAGCACCAGCCAGGTCTCGTCGAGCATCGAACAGGACAGGGCCAGGCTGGCCGCCAGCAGCGAGCGACCGTCGTCGAGCACGAGACGGCGCTTGTCGGCGCCGAAGCGGCGGCTGTAGCCCGCTGCGAGCATCAGCGCTGCTACGCTTTGGGCCGGGCGCTCGCTGGCCATGCTCAGCCGGCCAGGCCCGCCGCCCTGGCGCGGGCCGCGTGGAGTTTCTTGTAGCTGTCGATCAGGCGCAGGTGCTTGTCCAGGCCTTCCAGTTTCATGCTGGTCGGCGTCAGGCCATGGAAACGCACGCTGCCGTCCACCGAGCCGATCACCGCGTCCATGCGCTCGCTGCCGAACATGCGCCGCAGGTTGTGCTCGTAGTTGGCCAGCTCCAGTTCATCGTCCAGCTGGATCTCCAGCACCGCGTTGACCGCCTGATAGAACAGGCCGCGCTCGACGGTGTTGTCGTTGTACTGCAGGAAGGCCTCGACCAGCTCCTTGGCGTCGTCGTACTTCTTCAGCGCCAGGTTGATCAGCAGCTTCAGCTCGAGGATGGTCAGTTGGCCCCAGGCCGTATTGTCGTCGAACTCGATGCCGATCAGCGTGGTGATGTCGGTGTAATCGTCGACCTCGGTGTTGCTGAGGTTGCGCAGCAGCGACTTGAGTTCGCGGTCGCTGAGGGCGTGCAGGTTGAGGATGTCCTTGCGAAACAGCAGCGCCTTGTTGGTGTTGTCCCAGATCAGGTCCTCGACCGGGTAGATCTCCGAGTAGCCCGGCACCAGGATGCGGCAGGCGTTGGCGCCGAGGTCGTCATAGGTGGCTACGTA
>CAMPIF010000200.1 GCA_946886245.1 Ectopseudomonas composti
CCCTACGGTGCCGCGCGTTGCCAGTGCACCTCCCGTAGGGTGCGCCGTGCGCACCGAATAAACCGAATCCACCGAGACACGCCACGTCTCAAGCCGGTGTCAGGCGCCGCCGCTCGGCGTGGATTTCCGGCAGGTCGCTGCGGCGCAGGTAAATGCGCAGCGGTTCGCTGAGGTTGACCCGGTCGTCGATGCGCTGTTCCTGCAGCCAGGCCAGGCGCTGGCGATCCAGGCGCATCAGTTCGCCTTCGGCGCTGCTCCACACGTACTCGCAGGTTGGGGTGATGGTTTCGGCTGGCACGTCGAGGCCGAAGCTGTCTTCGGAAAAACGCAGCAGGTACTGGCCGGTCTTGGCATTGAAGCCGACGAAGCCCTGCAACTGGTCGGCGGCCTGGCAGATATGGGCGGAGCTGATACTCATGGCAAACCTCGGAGTCCTGTGGGGTTTGCACGCAAAACGAATGGTTCTGGTTATCGGCGCAGCCTAACGTCTGGGGTACGTTCAGGCCTTGCCGTGGATCAAAAAACTGCCGGGAGCGGTTTTTGATGTCGCGGGACTGTCCTACAGCGATGGCTGGCGTTGCAGAGCCGGCAGCACCTGATCACGCAGCAGCGGTGCCAGGTCATCGGGCAGGGGTAAGGTGGTATCGAGCCAGCGCAGCTCTTCCAGCTCGGCGGCCGGCTGCACCGCGTGGGGCAGGGCGGCGCGATAGATGTCTGCCTGCACCCAGGTATCGGCCTCGTTGGCGGCGGGCGCCTGGAACTGGCCGAGCGGTCGCAGTGCGCCGGCCTGCAGGTGCAGCTCCAGCTCTTCGAACAGCTCACGCTCGAGCGCCGACAGCGCGTCTTCGCCCGCCTCACGCTTGCCACCTGGCAGCATGAAGAATCGGGTGTTGCGCTTGCGCACGAGCAGCAGGCGACCTCGTGCGTCGAACAGGCAGGCGGCGGCGATATGCAGGGTGGTTGTCATGGGGCAAGCACTGAACTGATGGCGTCTCTGGCGAAACCGCACAACGCAAGTTGCCAAGCTTCGCCCCGGGGCGGGGCTCCTGCGGGAGCTGGAAGCCTTGTCTGATAGGGGCGCCGGATCAGGGCGCCCGGCGAACATCAGCCGGCCAGACCGACATAGACGTTCTGCACGTCATCGTGGCCGTCGATGGCTTCGAGGAAGGCTTCGACTTCTTCCATCTGCTCCGGCGTCAGGCTGCTTACCGGGTTTTTCGGGCGGTAGCCGAGCTTGGCCGAGTTGACGGTGAAACCCTGCTCCGGCAGTGCCTTGCACACGGCGTCGAGGTCGGTCGGGTCGGTGATGAACAGGGTCGAGCCCTCGTCATCGGGCACGAAGTCCTGGGCACCGGCTTCGATGGCGGCCAGTTCCGGGTCGGAACCTTCTTCGCTGCTGGCTTCGATCAGGCCAACGTGGTCGAAGTCCCAGCTGACCGAGCCGGATGCACCGAGCTGGCCCTTGCGAAACAGCACGCGGATCTCGGCCACGGTGCGGTTGACGTTGTCGGTCAGGCACTCGACGATCACCGGCACCTGATGCGGGGCGAAGCCCTCGTACTGGGTGCGCTCGTAGTTGATCACTTCCCCGGACAGACCGGCGCCTTTCTTGATGGCGCGTTCGAGGGTGTCCTTGGGCATCGAGGCTTTCTTGGCCTGGTGCACGGCCAGGCGCAGCTTGGGGTTCATGTCCGGGTCGGCGCCGTTACGCGCGGCGAGCATGATTTCCTTCACCAGCTTGCCGAAGATCTTGCCTCGGGCATTGGCGGCGGCTTCTTTGGGTTTGGCTTTCCACTGGGCGCCCATCTGGGGTCTCCTGGCCGATAGGTGAGAGGGTGTCGCGGCGCGCAGAGGCGGCCGGACGATCACTTAGGCTGCGGATTCTAGTGCCTTGCGGCGCCGGCGGCACGCGCAATTTCCCGGATGGTGTTTTTGCGGCAGGGGAGGGCCGACGCAGCGAGGCTGCGCCGGCAGGCTGGAGCTCAGGCGTCCGCTGAGTGGCTGCCGAGCAGGGTCTGGCCGTGCTTTTTCTCGCGCTTGGCCATGCGTTTCTCATGCGCCGTTTTCAGCGGTTTCTTCTTGCCTTCTTTGTGTGAATCCATGCTTTTGCTCATGGTCGCGTCTCCGGGAAGCAGTTCATTGACTGGGGGGATGCGTTCGGGTCACTGCCACCTCCTCGGCCCCTGTAGCCGACTGCAATGCAATATCGCCTTTCAAGCATAGCTGGCGGGCAACACCCTGTTGCGAATCCTTGGTCGTCCTGGTGTCCGGTTTTTCTATGCTTGGTCTTCGTCGTCACTCGCTCGAGGAACTCACCATGCCCCCTTTACTTCAGCGTTTCGCCGCTGCGCTCGGCCTGTTGGTATTGCTGGGCGGCGCCCCAGTGCTGGCACACGCGGACACCTTGCGTATCGGCATCATCGGCACCGGCAATATCGGCGGCGCGCTGGCGCGATTGTGGGTCGAAGCGGGGCATGAGGTGATGATGTCCTCGCGCAATCCCGAACGCCTGCAAGCGCTTGCCAGTGAGCTGGGCGAGCGTGCCCGCGTCGGCACCCCGCGTGAGGCGGCGGCCTTTGGCGAGGTGATTCTGCTGGCCGTACCCTATGGCGCGACGCCGCAGGTCGGGCGCGACTACGCCGCTGAGCTGGCTGGCAAGGTGGTGCTGGACGCCGGTAATCCGCGCCCGGGACGCGACGGGCCGATGGCCGAGGAGGCGGTCGAGATGGGCGCCGGATTGGCCTCGCAGCAGTTTCTGCCAGGCGTGCGCCTGGTACGCGCGTTCAACGCCATCTCGGCGCACACCCTGCGCAGCCAGGCCCATCGCAGCGGCGAGAAGCTGGCCATCGCGCTGGCCGCGGATGACGAGGCGGCGCTGGCGGTGGCGGCGCGTCTGGTGAGCGATGCCGGCTTCGATCCGGTGATCGTCGGGCCGCTGGCCAGCGCCAAGGCCTTCGATTTCAACAGCGGCGTGTCGGCGCGCATGCCCACCGCGCGTGAGCTGCGCGAATTGCTGGGGTTGTGATGGCGCTTGCCTGGCTTGCTCGGGCCAGGGAACATGACGGCCCTGCGCAATCATCAAAAGGAGTTGTTCATGTCGCGTCGGATGCTGATCTCGGCTCTGCTGCTGGCGGCGGGAATGGTCCAGGCAGCGCCCGAGCAGGTGCCGCTGTACCGGGAAATCAAGGACTGGGTGGTCGCCTGCGACAACCTGCGGGCATGCCAGGCGATCAGTGCTGCGCAAGGCTTTGATTACACGCCATTGAGTCTGCATCTGCAGCGTGCTGCGGGTGCGCAGGCGCCGTTGGCGTTGTCGCTGCACCATGCCGGGCGAGGTGGATATGCACCGCTGCAGCTCGATGGTCACGCATTATCCAGTGCCGGGCGCCTGCGCCTGGTGGACGAGGATGGTGAAACACTGCTGGCGGCCGAGGGGGCCGATGCCCAGGTCGTGCTGGCCGAATTGCGTAATGGTGCGCAGCTGCGTATGGCAGGCGATGGCGAGCACCAGGCTGTGGTGTCGCTCAGTGGGCTGTCCGCCGCATTGCTGCTGATCGATGCCGTGCAGGGGCGGATGGATACCCGCACGGCGTTGTACCGGTCGGGTACGCGCCCTGACAGCGAGGTGCCGGCGCCGCCGCAGGCGCCACGCCTGCGTGCCTATCCTGGCGCTGCGCCACTGAGCGAAGTCGAACAGCAGGACATCGCCCGGCACCTGATGGCCGCGACGCGCAACCAGTGGTTCGAGGAGGGCATGACAGACGAGCCTGAGGCCGAGGCCTTCGCGCTCAACGAGCGCGAGGCGCTGGTCATCATCCGTACCTGGTGTGCGGCCTACAACTGCGATTTCGCGGTCTATCGCGTCAGTCGTCAGTCGCCGTATGTCGAGCAGGACATGCAGATCGATCCGCTGCCGTTGGGGCACGATGGCTTATCCGGCTGGGTCAGTTATCAGCCGCAGACAGGCGAGCTGGCTTACCTGCACAAGGGGCGTGGCATTGCCGATTGCGGCGAGTCGGGCAGTTGGCGCTTCGATGGCGAGCGTTTTCAGTTGGCCTCGTTCAGCTTCCTGAACCGCTGTGCGGGGCGTAACCCCGGCGAGTGGCCGCAGCTGTGGCGGGTGATCGAGCCCTGAACCGGCGTGGGCAGTGAGGCGCGGTGCGCACGGCGCACCCTACGGGCGGGGGATCTACAGGTAGCGCCAGATCAGCTGCAGCCCGGCCAGCAGAATGCCCAGCCGCGCGATACGGTAGAACCACAGGTGGTTGACCCGTGATTGCAGCCACAGGCCGCTCCATACGCCCAGCGGTACGATGGGCGCGAGCATCAGGCTCAGCAGCAGATTGTCCTCGGTGAACTGGCCCAGCGCCGCGTAGGGGAACAGCTTGGCGGCGTTGGTCAGCAGGAAGAACAGGTTGATGGTGGCGACGAAGCGCACCTTGTCCAGCTGCTGCGGCAGCAGGTGCATCATCACCGGCGGGCCGCCCGCGTGGGCGACGAAGCTGGTGAAGCCGGCCAGCGTCGACAGCAGTGTGCCGCGCCCTGTGTGCAGCGGTCGTGGCGCCTGGTTGCCAGCCACCAGGCCGAGCCCGACGAAGGTGATGGCGATGGCGCCGATCAGCAGGCCGATGGCGCGTTCGTCGAACAAGCCGAAGGTCATCGAGCCGATGGCGATGCCGATCACCGCACCCGGCAGCATGACCTTGAGATTGGCCATGTCCCACTTGCCCCAGTAGGCCTTCAGGCCCACCACATCGGCCAGGCAGAGAATCGGCAGCATCACCGCCACCGCCTGTTTCGGCGAAGTGGCCAGTGCCAGCAATGGCACGGCGATGCCGCCCAGGGCGCCGCCGAAGCCGCCCTTGGACAGCCCGGTGAGAAACACGGCGGGCAAGGCGAACAGAAGGAAATCGTGCAGAGTCATGGGGCTGGCGTAACGCTACAAAAGCGCGCAGGTTAGCAGCCGCCAGTGGCTGTGTGGCTTTTTTCCATGGCGTCTGTGTCTATCTGCTGCGGGGTGAGGCTGCTCTAATGCCGGCTCACTCAACCTGAGGTTTGTGCTCATGACACCCAAGGATCTGCTGCTGGCGCTGCTGGTGATCGTCGTCTGGGGGCTGAACTTCGTGGTGATCAAGGTCGGTCTGCATGGCATGCCGCCGATGCTGATGGGCGCCCTGCGCTTCATGCTCGCGGCCTTTCCGGCGATCCTCTTCGTGCGGCGGCCGCAAGTGCCGCTGCGCTGGATGCTGGCCTATGGCATGACCATTTCAGTGGGGCAGTTCGCCTTTCTCTTCTATGCCATGTACGTCGGCATGCCGGCGGGCCTGGCGTCGCTGGTGCTGCAGTCGCAGGCCTTCTTCACCCTGTTCTTCGCCGCGCTGTTTCTCGGCGAGCGGCTGCGTCGCAGCAACCTGTTCGGTTTGCTGGTGGCGGCCAGTGGCCTGGTGTTGATCGGTCTGCAGGGCGGGCAGGCGATGACCCTGGCGGGCTTCGCCCTGACCATTGCGGCGGCCTCGATGTGGGCGCTGGGCAACGTGGTCACGCGCAAGCTGGGCAAGGTCAATCTGGTCGGCCTGGTGGTCTGGGGCAGCCTGATTCCACCGTTGCCATTTCTGGCGTTATCACTGTGGCTGGAAGGGCCGGAGCTGATCGGTCAGTCGCTGCGCACGCTCAGCCTGGATTCGCTGCTGGTGCTGGCTTACCTGGCGTTCGGCGCGACCATTCTCGGTTATGGGCTCTGGAGCCGCCTGCTGTCGCGTTATCCGGCCAGCCAGGTGGCGCCGTTCTCGCTGCTGGTGCCGGTGGTGGGTATCAGCTCCTCGGCGCTGTTGCTCGGCGAGCGCCTCGGCAGTCTGCAGATGGTGGGGGCGGCGCTGGTCATGACCGGGCTGCTGATCAACGTCTGGGGCGGGCGTTTGCTCGATGGCTGGCGTCAGCGCGAGGCGACGCTGCGGTAGGGTGCGTCGTGCGCAGCGCTGTCTGGATCATGACCCGATACTGCCTGGAGCCTTGGTGCGCACGGCGCACCCTACGACAACGGGCTCAGTCGTGCGGGCGCTTCTGCGGCAGGTGTTCGGGGATCTGATCGAAGACCAGGCGGGCAGCCAGACGATCTTCATCGCCTGGCCGCGCTGGCGACTCCTTCGGTCTAGTCAGATCAATCCTGGCGGCTGGTGACTTCCAGCAGGTGGTAGCCGAACTGGGTCTTCACCGGGCCCTGCACCACGCCGACCGGCGCGCTGAAGACGACGGTGTCGAATTCCTTGACCATCTGACCGGGGCCGAACGAGCCCAGATCGCCGCCGCTGCGGCCGGACGGGCAGGAGGAGTTGTCTTTGGCCAGTTGGGCGAAGTCGGCACCGCCTTCGATGGCGGCTTTCAGTTCGTTGCACTTGTCTTCGCTGGCAACCAGGATGTGGCGGGCAGTGGCGCGGGCCATGGGAGTACCTCCTATCAATGAAGGTGCAGAGCCTAGCGCAATAATGCGGTGATGGTCGATCTGCGGGGTTGACCGGCACAGGCAAAACCTTGCCCCGCGGTGGCAAGCCGCTGCCGCGAATGGATGCGCAACCCGCGTAATGACGGGCCTGCAGTGGCTGGCCCGGAATCTGCTTTGCATGAGACGAACGGATTTCGCGGAGGCCGCATGACCAGTATCAACAACAGCATGCCTGCCATGCTCAGCTACTACGGCAGTCAGCTCAATAATCGCTCGAGTGCAGGCACTGGCGACACCGGTGATCAGGCCGGTCAGGACCCGCTGGCCGACCTGCGGCGTTTCGCCCAGCAGGTGGTGGCGCGCAGTGAGGGCGGACTGCTGCGTGCGATGAATGGCGGCGCGGCGCAACCCGGCAACGCCGTGCAACCCAGTGGCGACAGCCAGCCGGCGACCCCTTCGGTGATTCAATTGCCGGACGTGATGCAACTCGATCGCGACGATGCCGCCACGCTGCTGGCGCAGGTACAGAAGATGGTGGATGCCGGCATGGATGGCAGCGTGCGCATCTCCGGCTACAACGGCGACCAGCAGACCGACTCGCTGGAGACCTACCGTCAGTGGCTGCAGGAAAAGGGTGGGGTCAGCATCTACGTCTGATCCGCACCCGTTCAGCCCGGAACGGGCTCTCCGTTCTCTCGGGTGATCACCCGGTTACGCCCGGCGCGTTTGGCCGCATAGGTGCGCCTGTCCGCCGCCAGCATCAGCTCGTCCAGTGATTGCCCGTCCACCCCAAAGCAGGCCACGCCGGCGCTCAGGGTCATGCGCAGCGTGGTCTCATCCACCGCCAGCGGCTGTGCCGCCAGGCGTTCGCGCAGGCTCTCGGCGATTTCTCGAGCGTGCGCCGCCGTGCTGCCTGGCAGCAGCACGGCAAACTCCTCGCCGCCCAGGCGGCAGAACAGATCATTGACCCGCAAACGCTGCGCCAGCACCGTGGCGAAGTGAACCAGGGCGCGGTCGCCGACCTCGTGGCCGAAGCGGTCGTTGATCTGCTTGAAGTGATCGATATCGACGAATACCAGCGAAAGCGGCGTGCCATTGCGCAGCGCATGGGCACGCTCGCGCTCGAATACC
>CAMPIF010000201.1 GCA_946886245.1 Ectopseudomonas composti
CGGCGACGTTCTTGCGCCACACCACCTTGCCGGTGTCCTTGTTCAGCGCCACCAGCTTGGCGTCGAGGGTGCCGAAGATCACCAGATCGTCGTACAGGGCAACGCCACGGTTGATCACGTCGCAGCAGGGGCGGATGTCGTCCGGCAGGCGCGCCTCGTACTGCCACAGTTCCTTGCCGGTACGCGCGTCGACGGCGAACACCCGCGAGTAGGAGGCGGTGACGTACATCACGCCGTCCTTGATCAGCGGCTGGGCCTGTTGGCCGCGCTGCTTCTCGCCGCCGAAGGACATGGTCCACACCGGGCGCAGTTCCTTGACGTTCTGATCGTTGAGGATGTTCAGCGGGCTGTAGCGCTGGCCCTGCAAGCCCAGGCCGTTGGTGACGATCTCGTCGGTGGTGGTGGCGTCCTTGAGAATCTCGGCGTCGGTGACCGCCAGCGCGGCGGCGGACGGCAACAGCATGGCGGCACAAAGTGCGGTGAGGAGGAAGGGCTGGCGAAGACCGGCGTGTTTCATTGCGGCTACCTCTGCGGGTTCATTGTTATTGCCGGGAATTTTTCCCGGTCTGCCGCAAATTCTTGGCTCGCACAGGCCACCCAACAATTGCACCCCTAGCCGATTTTCCTCGTTCCTTGGTAGCAATACCTGCTCCACAGGCTGCAATCATGGAGATTGCGGCGGCCACGGCTTTGCCTGACACTTGGCCGCCCGCACATTCTGACCGGAGACGCCCGTGCCCCATCCTCGCCAGGAAATCCTCAACCATCCCGATGCACTGGACTGCACGGTCTATCGCCCCGACGAGCAGGACCCGGATGCCGAAGAGCAGGATCTGGGCGACGCCAAAGTCCTCATCACCGGCGCCTTCGAGCCGCCGCAGGACTGGGATGCGAACCAGCGCGAGGACTACTACGGCGAAGAAGACCCCACGCACTTCGTCACGGCCCACATCGAATGCGTGGCCAAGCCCGCCACCCGGGAATTCTTCATGCCCGACAGCGGTGACTACGTGGCCGTGCAGTCCGGCCTGGGCGACGTGGTGATGTATTACGTCTACGACCACGAAGAGACCGAGCACGGCCGACACTACGTGCTGATTCGTGACGACGAAGAGCTTTAGCTCCCGGCATACCGTGGGAGGCGCTTCAGCGGCGACGCCCTTATACGCAAGTCGCGGCTAAAGCCCCTCCCACAAGAGCAGCCTGTAGACCGGATGAAATCCGGGGGTAGCGAGCATATTTCTCCCGGATTTCATCCGGGCTACGAAGCTGGTGCTCCTGTAGGAGCCGGCTTGCCGGCGATAAAACACCATCGCCCGCAAGCGGGCTCCTACGGGTTGGTATCCACCCGCGCCATGGCGTTGCGCTCGTAGCGCGGGTAGAGATGGCTGACGCTGCGGATCAGCTCGTAACGACTCAGACTGACCTGGGCGAAGCGCTCGGGGATGGGGGCGCGGATCAGCTCGTTCATCTCCGCGCCCTGCTCCGCCCCCTCACGCAGCAAACCATCGAGCCAGTCCAGGTAATCACGCATCTGCACGAACGGCGCCGCATCCGTGGTCACTGGCCCGTGGCCGGGCACGATCTGCTTCCAGGGCAACGCTTCGAGCCGATCCAGGTCGGCCAGCCATACATCCAGTCCCGGACTGTTCGGCGTGGTCAGTGCGCGCTGATAGAACAGGACATCGCCGGCGAACAACACGCCCGTGCGCTCGTCGAGAATCGCCAGGTCGGCGCCAGTATGCCCGCGCAGCGCCAGCAGTTGCAGGCGCCTGTCGCCGATCGCAAGTACGCCTTCCTGTATCTCTTCGGTGGGCAGCACCACCTCGGTGCCACGCATCCAGTCGCCGACCAGGCGGTACATGTTCTCCGCCATCGCATCGCCCTGCTCGGCCAGCAACCGGGTGGTCTCGGGTAGCGCCGCGATGGGCGCGTCAGCGAAAGCCTGGTTGCCCAGCACATGATCCGGGTGGTGATGGGTCAGCAACACACGTACCACGGGCTTGCCAGTGGTTTTCTCGATGCTCTGGCGCAACGCTTCACCGAAACGACGCGACGGGCCGGTATCGATCACCACCACCCCGTCCGCAGTTTCGATGAAGCCGATATTGACGATATTGCCGCCGTTTTCCACAGCGAAATTATCGGTACTGCCTTCCAGCAGCCAGACGCCATCGGCGATTTGTCGGGGTTGCAGGTGGTAGTCGAGTGCCTGGGCCAGGCTGGCAAACAGGCACATCATCAATAGCATCCAGCGCATGGAAGCCTCCTGGGTGGGGTTGGTGCGCACGGCGCACCCTACAGGCTGCAGCGTTCAGAACGCGGCCTGAAATTCGTTGCCGTTGTTGTCGCGCAGCCACAGTTCGGCCTGCTGATCGCCGCGCAGGTCGAAGGTAAGCGTCGGGTTCTCGCTAACCGCCGGGAACAGTTCGAGGCGTCCCAGCACCTGGCCGTTCGGATCACGCAGTTCGGCCTGTTCGATGTAGAACTCGGGGATGCCGCCAACCAGGCCGTTATCCATCGGGTGCGAGACCTGCAGGCGCAGGCGGCTGTCCTCACCGCGCACGAAGCGTTTGCCCAGCACCTGGCCCAGACGCTCCTCCCAGCCGGCCTCCGCACGAACCACGCTGGGCGCTGTGCACCCACCGCCTGCTGCCTCGACGCGAGCCGAGCCGATATGCCAGACGCCATCGTCGGTGAGCACCGCCGCGCGAATCGGCGTGGCCTGCTCGACCCGAATGCGAATGGCCAGGCTCGGCTCCAGGTGCTCGCCAGGGGCGAAATCGAGAATACGCGGGATAGGATTGAGCTCGGCCCAGGCGAGAATGCGCTTGACCTTGCCGCGGTAGGCGCTGGCGTCGATCTGGATCGGCACCTGGCGCGCATCCTCGGCGAATGGCGGCACCTCGAGGCGAACCTTGTCGTCGAAGACGAAGGCCTCACCGTTCAGTAGACGCTGGTGGTAGTAATCCCACATCACCGAGGTGACCGGATCTGGCGCGGCCGCCCGCGCCTCCCAGGCCCAGGCGAACAGGGCCAGCAACATCAGGCTACGCCAATCCATCGCCCACCTCCGGCTCGACTCTTATTGGTATTGTTCTGGCTTCTCGTAACGCAGCCCGTAGCGCGCGTACAGGCGCTCCAGCGAGCCATCGAGAATCAGGTTTTCCAGCTGTTCTTCCAGGGCATAGGCCAGTTGGCGATTGGTTTCGTGTACCGCCATGCCGATTTCCCAGACCTGCCGGCCCATGTCCGGGTAGGCGTTTTCCGCCAGCGCCAGTTGCGGGTCATTGGCCTCGTGCACCAACCAGTCGACCTCACCACGCAGCGCCATCACCGCATCCACCTCACCGCCGCGCATGGCAGCAAAGGCCAGGCTCGGCGTCGGGTAATGCCGGGTTTCCTGGCTGAGCATGCCGCCCTGCACCGAACTCAGGTAGAACGAGGGCACACTCTCGACTTCGACGCCCACCGGATGCTGGCGCAACGCAACGATGCTCGGCACTTCGGGTAGACGCCGACGATCGAAGGCCAACTGCCAGCGCTCGCGCTGGTAGGGACCGAACATCACCACGCGCTCGTTGACCAACTCACCCAGTTCATTGCGCATCTGCGCGTAGTCACGGTCGTACGGCACGCGCAGCATCAGATCGGCCAACTGACCCTGCGCAGTCACCCGGCCACGCCAGATGTAGTCACGCAGGTCGTCGTCGAGCTTTTCACCCGGCGGCGCCCACATGAGCTCCAGCTTCAGGCCGAGCCCTTCGGCCAGTGCCTTGGCCAGCTCGTAGTCGACGCCGCGCGGCTGGCCATCCTGCTCGTAGCTGTAAGGCGGGAAGCTCTGGTACAGCGCCACGCGCAGGGTGCCCGACTCGGTGATGCGGTCAAAATCGCGCACCTGTGCCTGAGCAGTGCCCAGGCACAGCAGCAGAGCCCAAAAAGCGATCAGCCGGCGCATTGCGCGAGCGCTTATGAAGAAATCGTCGCGAGCGATGGCAGGTCGCGCAGGGCCTGCGCACAGCAAGCGGAATGTATTGAAATACATGAGCATTGCGAGCACCGCCGAAACGCGAGATGCCGAGCGCAGCAGATTTATCATCAAGCGCTTACTCCTCGACGTGCACACTCTCCAGATAGCTGCGCACCGCCCACAGCGCTTCCTGACTGAGGAAGTCAGCCATCTTCGGCATGTACACGCGGCCATCGCGCACCGCGCCATTGATCACGCGCTCCTTGAACCATTCGTCACCGCTGGCCCCCAGCTCCAACAGGCGCAGGTCCGGGGCGATACCACCGGATTTGGCCTCCAGGCCGTGGCAGGCGGCGCAGTTCTGGTTGTACGCCGAGGAGCCGATCTCGATGGCGCGCGGGTTGTCGCGGTAGGGGTTCTCGTCCAGCCACTCTTCACCCAAGGGTTCCAGCCCATCGGTGTTCACCGCCTGCGGCACCACGTCGCCGTGTGCCCAGAGGGTGGTCGACGCAGCGAGCAGCAGCAACGCCAGGGTGGTTTTGATCTTCTTGTTGTTCATGGCCAGGACCTCATCGAATACACGTAAGACAGCCCGTTCAGAGCTCGTGACGACCATCTTAGAAAGGCCGCGCAACGCACCGAATGCTGCTTTGGTGGTCGCGCTCTAGTCCCTTGGTAGTAGGGCTTGGGTGGGGGTGTGCGTGATGCCTTGGCAGCAAGGCCAAGTCATGTGCCGGCCGGGAAATCCTCCCGGCAAGGGCGGGAGTTTTTCCGTAGGCGCAAAGGTGGCCGGGTACCACCATCGGCTTGCCACTGCAGAACCTCTCCAGCACCGCGTTCTCACGGTGCCACTGCAGCGACCTACCACCTCCAATGGGAAGCACAACGATGACAACAAGAAACCTACCCAGCACCCCACGTCCCCTGGCGCTTGCCCTGATGCTGGCCGGCGGCCTGGCGCTGAGCCAGGGCGCGATCGCCAAGCCGGTGACCTGGGACGACATCGCCAACGACCACACCACCACCAGCAACGTGCTGCAGTACGGCTTGGGCACCAATGCCCAGCGCTGGAGCCCGCTGGCTCAGGTGAACGCCGAAAACGTGTTCAAGCTGACGCCGGCCTGGAGCTACTCCTTCGGTGACGAGAAACAGCGCGGCCAGGAATCCCAGGCCATCATCCACGACGGCGTGGTCTACGTGACCGGCTCCTACTCGCGGGTCTTCGCCCTGGATGCCAAGACCGGCAAGCGCCTGTGGACCTACAGCCATCGCCTGCCCGACGACATCCGCCCGTGCTGCGACGTGGTCAACCGTGGCGCCGCCATCTATGGCGACAAGATCTACTTCGGCACCCTCGACGCCCGCGTCGTGGCGCTGAACAAGGACACCGGCAAGGTGGTCTGGAACAAGAAGTTCGGTGATCACTCTGCCGGCTACACCATGACCGGCGCCCCGACCATCGTCAAAGATGGCAAGAGCGGCAAGGTGCTGCTGATCCACGGCAGCTCCGGTGACGAATTCGGCGTGGTCGGCCGCCTGTTCGCCCGCGACCCGGATACCGGCGAGGAAGTCTGGATGCGTCCGTTCGTCGAAGGCCACATGGGCCGCCTGAACGGCAAGGACAGCACCCCGACCGGTGACGTCAAGGCGCCGAGCTGGCCGGATGATCCCAACCACCCGACCGGCAAGAAGGAAGCCTGGAGCCAGGGCGGCGGTGCGCCGTGGCAAAGCGCCAGTTTCGATGCCGAAACCAACACCATCATCATCGGCGCTGGCAACCCGGCACCCTGGAACGGCTGGGCGCGCACCAGCGACGGCGGCGACCCCAAGGACTACGACAGCCTGTACACCTCCGGCCAGGTCGGTGTCGACCCCACCACCGGTGAAGTGAAGTGGTTCTACCAGCACACCCCGAACGATGCCTGGGACTTCTCCGGCAACAACGAGCTGGTGCTGTTCGACTACAAGGACAAGGACGGCAAGGTCACCAAGGCCACCGCCCACGCCGACCGCAACGGCTTCTTCTATGTGGTCGACCGCGCCAACGGCAAATTGAAGAACGCCTTCCCCTTCGTCGACAAGATCACCTGGGCCAGCCACATCGACCTGGAAACCGGTCGTCCGGTCGAGAACGAGGGCCAGCGCCCGCAGAAGCCGAAGCCAGGCGAAAGCAAGGGTGAAGTGGTCGAGGTCTCCCCACCCTTCCTCGGCGGCAAGAACTGGAACCCCATGGCCTACAGCCAGGACACCGGCCTGTTCTACGTACCGGCCAACCACTGGAAAGAGGACTACTGGGCCGAAGAGGCGCACTACAAGAAAGGCTCCGCGTACCTGGGCATGGGCTTTCGCATCAAGCGCCTGTTCGACGACCACGTCGGCATCCTGCGCGCGATGAACCCGACCACCGGCAAGGTCGCCTGGGAACACAAGGAGCGCCTGCCGCTGTGGGCCGGCGTACTCGCCACCAAGGGCAACCTGGTGTTCACCGGCACCGGCGACGGCTACTTCAAGGCCTTCGACGCCAAGAACGGCGAGGAGCTGTGGAAGTTCCAGGTCGGCACCGGGATCATCTCCCCGCCCGTCACCTGGGAACAGGACGGTGAGCAGTACATCGGCGTGACCGCCGGTTACGGCGGCGCCGTGCCGCTGTGGGGCGGCGACATGGCCGACCTGACCAAGCCGGTCGCCCAGGGTGGTTCCTTCTGGGTGTTCAAGCTGCCGAGCTGGGACAAGACCACCGCCAAACGCTAGTGGCTGAACGCATGGCGCACCTGGGTGCGCCATACGCGCTGCCTGTGGGAGGGGCTTCAGCCGCGACCGCCTCCCCCATCAATTCATCCGAGGACTCGCCATGAACTACCTGCCCCTGCTTATCCCGGTCCTGCTGCTGGTAATCGGCAGCCACGCCATCGGCGCCGAAACCGAGAGCGACGGCGTCCTGCAGATCAATGGCTGCCGCATCGAACCCGACAGCAAATGTCCCAACGCCAACCTGCGCGGTGCCGACCTGCGCAATATGGACATGCGCCGCATGGACCTGTCCGGCGCCGATCTCTCCGGCGCCGACCTGCGCCACGTCAATCTCGACCTGGCCAATCTGGAAAAGGCCAAGCTGCGCGGCGCCAACCTCACCCGCGCCAGCCTGCAACAGAGCAACCTGCGCCTGGCCGACCTCTCGGGCGCCAGCCTGGTGGCCATCAGCGGCTGGGCCCTGTTCGCCCAGGCTGCGCAATTCGAAGGCGCCGACATGCGCGCCGCCAACCTGGAGTTCGCCCGCCTCTCCGGGGCCAAGCTGCACAACGTCCAACTGCAGGCGGCCAATCTGGAAATGACCTGGCTGAGCAAGGCCGACCTCAAGGGCGCGCACCTGGAAGACGCCAATCTGCAGGAAGTCAAGCTCGGCGGCTCCAACCTGGAAAACGCCAACCTCAGCGGCGCCCGTACCCGCTTCGGCAACTTTCAGGACGCCAACATGCCCGGCTGCGTGCAATGCCCAAAGGGTTGGGACTGATTCCCCGGAAACCACGTAGGGTGGGCCGGACGGCGATCCGCTTCAGCCCACCCAAAG
>CAMPIF010000202.1 GCA_946886245.1 Ectopseudomonas composti
GAACAGGTCGTTGCCGAACTGACCATTGAGGTCCAGGCCCTGGCCCAGCTGCCGGTTGATCTGGTCGGTGATCGACAGGGCCAGACGGCCCACGGCGTTCAGCGAGGTGTCGAGCACGTCTTCGCGATAGCGCAGCAGGCCGCCCATCTCGCCACCGGTGATCAGGGAGGTGACGTTCTGCCGCGAGTTGCCGCTGACGAACTGGATTTCGCTGCGCAGCGGGTCGGACTGCCCCGGCACCACTTCGAGACGCGCCGCATCCTTGCCAACCACCAGGGGCTGGCCGGAGCCGATGAACAGGTTGTAGGTGTTGTCGTCCTGAGGAACAACCGTCACACCGACGAACTCGGAAAGTTTGCGCACGGCCTCCTCACGGGCGTCGAGCAGGTCGTTCGGCGCCTGTCCGTTGGAAGCTGCGATGGCAATCGCGTCGTTGTAGCCGGCAATCGAGGTCGCCAACTGGTTAACCTGATCGGTCACCGCCGACAGCTGTTTGTTGATGAATGCGTTCTGCTCGTTCAGACGGTCGTAGACGGTATTGAAACGCTTGGCCAGCCCCTCTGCCTCCGACAGCGCCAACTGCCGTGCAGGTACGTTGGCCGGGTCTTCGGCTGCGGTTTGCAGAGCAGAGAACAGTTTCTGCAGGGCTGGGGTGACACCGGTGGTGCTACCCGCGAGCAGGGAATCGAGCTGGTTGATCTGACTCAGGTAGGCCTTGGTATCACTGTTGAGCGCCGTACTGCTGCGTACCTGGGTAGTGAGGAACTCGTTGTAGATGCGACGAACATCAGTCAGGGTCGTACCCGAACCGATATAGCCGGCGCCACTGAACTGCGGCGTGCGCGTGGCCTGGATCGTGTCCTGCCGCGAGAAACCAGGCGTATTGACGTTCACGATGTTATGGCCGGTAACAGCCAGCGAAGTCTTGTTCGCCGCCAGCCCCGAGAGGCCTATGTTCAATAGGTCAGCCATGGTTCAACCTCAAGTCCTTGTGGTGGCGCTATCGGCAGCGGCGATTGCTTGGTAGGTCTGCATCTTGCGAGCGATCTGCGAGATCTTGCGCGCATAATTAGGATCGGTGGCGTAACCGGCCTGCTGCAGCTCCTTGACGAAACGCTCCGGGTTCTCGGTGACGTTCAGCGCTTTTTCGTAGCGACCGTTGTTCTGCAGAAAGCTGACGTAATCGTCGAAGCTCTGCGCATAGGAGTCATAGGCACGGAAGCTGGCTGCCTCCTTGACCGCCTTGCCACCCTTGTATTCCGTGGTCAGCACGCGGGCCGACTCGCCCTCCCAGCTGCCATGGGACTTGATACCGAACAGGTTGTGGCTGCTTTCGCCATCACGGGTGCGGATGATCGACTTGCCCCAACCGGTTTCCAGCGCAGCCTGGGCCACCAGGTAACGCGGGTCGACACCGATCTTCTCGGCAGCGGCCTCCGCCATCGGCAGCATGGTGGCGACGAATTCCTGGGGTGAGCTGAATGCGGCCTTGCCCGGCGCCAGCGGCGGCTGAGCAATACGACGGCCCGTCAATGCATCGCTATTGCCAAGGCTCAGGCCTCGATCCTTGGGCGCGGCGCTGGCCTGCGCCGGAATCCAGTCACTGCCGGCCAGGGTCTTGCCCTCGCCTTCTGCAGCCGATGGCACGATACCGGCCAACAGGCGATCTGCCAGTTTGCCCGGCACGGAGAGACGACGGCGATTGAGCATCGCCACATCATCACGAAAGCCTTCGCTAGTGGCGACCTGGTCAGCCTTCGACTCGCTCACGGCCGCGACCGGTTGCTCGATCTGCGCGAAGGGATTTGGCCGGCTCGATGGCTGCTTGATCTTCGACATCTGCCGCACCAGCACGTCAGCTAAGCCGATGCCACGCCCTTCCTTGGAGAGCGTCACCGCCAGTTGCTGGTCGTGCATGTCCTGATAGGTCTTGCTCTCGTTGCTGTTCATGAAGTTGCCCTCGCCGAACACGGCGTTGGCCGAACGCATGGCTTTGAGCATTTCGTTAAGGAACAGCGATTCGAACTCCTGCGCAACCTTGCGGATGTTCTGCTCGGTGTCACCGCCCACCTTGAACTGGTTGAGGCGGTTCAGGTCGGTGTAGGCACCGCTGTCGATCGGGCTTTTACCGCCTGCCAGCAGACCGGCTGAAAGTCGAGAGTCCATAGGTTGTGCCTCTTTAAATCACGATCAGGTCAGCCTGAAGGGCGCCGGCTTGCTTGAGCGCCTCCAGGATGGCCATGAGGTCGGACGGCGCTGCGCCTACCTGGTTAACTGCACGGACAATCTCGTCCAGGCTGGTACCAGGGCCGAACTTGAACATCGGTTTGGCCTCTTCCTCGGCGTCCACGCGAGAATTGGGCACCACTGCGGTCTGGCCGCCGGAGAATGCCTCGGGCTGGCTGACGATGGGGTCTTCGGTGATGGTCACGGTCAGGCTGCCGTGTGTGACTGCCGCCGGCTGTACCTTGACGTCCTGACCGATGACGATGGTGCCGGTACGCGAGTTGATGATGACCTTGGCCACCGCTTTACCTGCCTCGACCTGCAGGTTTTCGAGGATCGACAGATAGTCGACGCGCTGGTTCGGATCGAGCGGTGCGCTGACGCGAATCGAGCCGCCATCGATGGCCTGGGCGACACCAGGGCCAAGCAGGTCGTTGATCTGATCGACGATGTTCTTCGCCGTGGTGAAATCGGGGCGATTGAGGTTCAAGGTCAGGTAATTGCCCTGATCGAAACCACTCGGCACCGGACGCTCGACGGTCGCCCCACCGGGAATACGACCGGCAGACGGCACGTTGACGGTGATGCGCGAGCCATCGGCGCCGCTGGCGTCGAAACCACCGACCACCAGGTTGCCCTGGGCGATGGCGTAGACGTTACCGTCAATGCCCTTGAGCGGCGTCATCAGCAGGCTGCCACCGCGCAGACTCTTGGCGTTACCGATGGAGGAAATGGTGATATCGATGGTCTGTCCCGGCTTGGCGAACGCCGGCAGGTCGGCATGCACCGACACGGCTGCGACGTTCTTCAGCTGCACGTTGCCGCCTGGCGGCACCTTGATGCCGAACTGCGCCAACATGTTGTTGAAGGTCTGCACGGTAAAGGGGGTCTGCGTGGTCTGGTCGCCGCTGCCATTGAGGCCGACCACCAGGCCGTAGCCGATCAACTGGTTGCTGCGCACGCCCTGGATCGACGCCAGATCCTTCAAACGCTCGGCCTGGGTCGGCAAGCTCAACAACAGGCACGCCAGCATGGTTGCCAGCAGCAGCCAGTCGTTGGCACCACGGCGGCGATAGCCGCGATGAGCGACCGCGAACTGTCGACGGCACGCCCCGGCTTGTGTCGACTCACTGCCATGAGCTCGCCCCCCTCGCCGGGTAACCGAAGTCACTGCGAAAGCCTTGCGCGCCGAGCCGCCGGTCGTCACTCGCGCGTACCAATTGGACAGGTGCTCGAGTAACAGGGACGGAGAATGAGTCAGCCAGGTTTTCATCTACAGCACCCCGAGATCAGAACGGCCACAGCGGGCTCATGAAGAAACGACTCATCCAGCCGGGCTGACTGGCATCGGCGAAGGCGCCAGTCCCGGAATAGGTGATGCGCGCATCGGCAACCCGCGTGGAAGACACGGTGTTGTCAGTGGAGATGTCGTCGGCACGCACCAGGCCGGAGATACGCATGAGTTCGTCGCCGGTATTGAGCGTCATCCACTTCTCGCCACGTACGGCCAGAATGCCGTTGGGCAGCACTTCAGCGACGGTCACGGTGACCGAACCGGACAGGCTGTTGCTCTGCCCTGCCTGACCAGAGCCTGTGGCGTCACGCTGGGAATTCCAGCTCGAATCCAGGCTCAGATTGTTGTTGGTCATACCCAGGGCACTGAGGCTGCGCAGCGGGTTGTCCGGCGCAACGGTCATACCGAACAGGCTGGGCACGCCCATCGTGGCGCTGCTGTCCTTCTGGATATTGCTGTTGGCATTCTTGCTGGCCTGGGTACGCTCGTTCAGGGTGATGGTAATGATGTCACCCACGCGAAATGCCTTGCGGTCGTCATACAGGCCATTTTCGAAGCCGGCCTGATAGATCGAGCCATTGTTCTGCGCAGCCGGCAACGGCGTGCGCGGCAACACCGGCGCGTAATAGGGATCATCCGGCTTGGCTGTTGGCGCTACGCAGCCGCTGCCCAGCAGCAGGCCAGCCAACAGGGGTAAACAGAGAATTTGCCGGTTCATAACCACTACCTCGCGGCGTTCACAACAGTGTCAAGAAATCAGAGGTTCTGCGTCACGAAGGACAGCATCTGATCGGCGGTGGAAATCACCTTGGAGTTCATTTCGTAGGCGCGCTGGGTGGTGATCATGTTCACCATCTCCTCCACCACGCTGACGTTGGAGTTTTCCAGGGTGTTCTGCAGCGTGGTGCCCAGACCGTTGAGGCCGGGGTTGCCCACCTGCGGCGCGCCACTGGAACCGGTCTCCAGGAACAGGTTGTTACCGATGGCCTCCAGGCCAGCCGGGTTGACGAAGTCGGCCAGCTGGATATTGCCGATGATCTGCGGCTGCGGATTGCCGGTGGTGGTCACCGAGACAGTGCCGTCCTCGCCGACGGTGAAGGTGCGCACTTCGTTCGGCAGCACGATCGCCGGCTCCAGGGCAAACCCCTGGGACGTGACGATCTGTCCATCGGAGTTCAGGTGAAAGCTGCCATCACGGGTATAGGAAACGGTGCCGTCGGGCTGCAGGATCTGGAAGAAACCACGACCATTCACCGCCATATCCATCGGCTGCTCGGTGGTTTGCAGACTGCCGGCGGTGAAGATCTTCTGCGTACCCACCACCCGCACACCGGTGCCGAGCTGCAAACCTGAGGGCAACTCGCTGTCCTGGCTGGACTGGCCACCCGGCTGACGACGGATCTGATAGAGCAGATCCTCGAATTCCGCGCGATCACGCTTGAAACCAGTGGTCGCGACGTTGGCCAGGTTGTTGGAAATGGTGGTCAGGTTCATGTCCTGAGCGGACAAACCGGTCTTGCTGACCCACAGTGCCGGAAGCATATCGATTCTCCTCGGACGCCGGTTTTACGGCGCCGCGTGCTGGTAATTAGCTAATTTGCAAAACCCGCGCCATGGCCGACGAATTGTCCTCGGCGGTGCGCATCATCTTGACCGACAGCTCGAACTGACGGGACAGGGAGAGGATCGCGGTCATTTCTTCAACGGCATTGACGTTGCTCGCCTCGAGGAAACCCGATGTCACCTGAACGGTCGCATCGGCCTCTACCTCGGGCCGGCCCTTGACGCGGATCAGACCATCGGTGCCCTTCTCCATGCTTTTCGGATCAGGGTTGACCAGCTTGATGCGGTCGACCTCCGCCAATACGTTGGGATCTTCACCAAGCGCACGAATACTGATGGTGCCGTCCTGGCCAATCTCCACCTTCTGCTCTGGCGGCACGGCAATCGGCCCGGCATTGCCCATGACCGGCAAACCATTGCCGGTACGCAGCACGCCCAGAGCATCGATATTCAGGCTGGCAGTACGTACGTAGGCCTCGCTGCCATCGGGTGTCTGCACGGCGATCCAGCCTTTGCCACCAATGGCGACATCCAGGTCACGACCGGTTTCCTGCAGCGAGCCCGGGCGAAAATCCGTAGCCGGACGTTCGCTCATGGCAAATACACGCGCCGGGTGGGTTTCACCGAACAGCGGCATGGAGCGCGCCTGCTCGAAATCGCGACGAAACCCCGAGGTGGAAACGTTCGCCAGGTTGTTGGCGTGGGCGCGCAGGGCCAGTGTGTTGTTCTGCGCTCCAGTCATGGAGACGTACAGCATCTTGTCCATGGTAATTCTCCGAGTGGGCGACACGCCCTTGGCTCTTTGCATTGACTACAGCAAGTGCCGTGCCAGTCTCGAAAAACAAACACAAGATACTGATTTGAAAGGACTTTATAGGAAAGACAAGATCACAAGGAAATGCCGGCGGCGGGGTTTTGCCGGCTCTGCAACGGCAAAGCGGCAAGCCAGGCTTGCCGCTTTGCTTCAGCCCCGACTCATCAACGCAGGTTGATGATGGTCTGGGTGATGGCGCTTTCGGTTTCGATGGTCTTGGCGTTGGCCTGGTAGTTGCGCTGAGCCACGATCAGATTGACCAACTGATCCGACAGCTCGACGTTGGAGTCTTCCAGCGCACCCGCCTGCAGAGCACCCAGGGTACTGCTGCGCGGCGTGCCGATCACCGGCTCACCGGACTCGAACGACTGCGCCCAGGCCGTCTTGCCCACAGGGGTGAGCCCCTGGACGTTGGCGAAGTTCGCCAACAGCACCTGCCCTTGCACCTTGGACTGGCCGTTGGTGTAACGGGCGAAGATCACCCCGGTGTCATCGATCTCGATACCAGCCAATTGGCCGGTGGTGTAGCCGTCCTGACTGACGGCGTTGACGCCGAAGGAGGCGGCGTACTGGGTCGAGCCGCGCATGTCGAAGGTGAAAGCCTCACTGTCGGCACCGTTGGGCACCAGAGTTCCAGGATTACCCGGATCCTCTTCGGCAGGCACCCAATCGGTATCCGCCAGAGCGAAGATGCCATTGGGCGTCCCCCCCGGAATGGCCGGCGCATCAAGGGCCGGGTTGGCCGGCGTGCTGGCCAGCGGGGTGAATGCAGGTGTCGACAGCTGCCCGGCGGCATCGAAGTTCACCGCATAGCTGAATGGCTGGGCACTGGATGGGTCGCGCGGGTTGACCCCATCGATCAGCACGTGCATCACCCAGCCGTTGTTGGCCGGCGCTTCGTTCTTGACGAAGTACTGGCTCATCACGTGAGCATTGCCCTGCGAATCGTAGATATTGGTCGACGTGGACCAGTTGAAGGACTTCGAATCGCTCGGGTCGAAGGTCGGTGCCGCCATGGTTCCTGCGTTAGCGCGCCGCACGCCAGAGGAGTTCAGGTGGAGGCGCTGGGTAACGCGGGTGGTCGCCCAGCGCACCTGCGCACCGGCCCTGATGCGCACATCAGACAGCACCGGCCGGATATTGCCGCTGTCATCAGCCGCATAACCTTGCAGGCGGTAACCGAAGTTGTTGACCATATAACCATCGCGGTCCGTACCGAAGTAACCGGCGCGGGTATAGCCAATCTCACCGTTGTTGCTGGTCATGAAGAAGCCGTTGCCATTGATGGCCAGATCCAGAGCGTTGTTCGTGTAGTTGACGTTGCCCTGGTTGAACAGCTGCGACACGTCTGCCAGCAGTACACCACTGCCCTGCGCATTCTTGCCGGTACCCAGAACGGAAGCGGCATAGACATCGGCGAACTCGGCTCGCGACTGCTTGAAACCTGCCGTACCGGCGTTGGCGATGTTGTTGCCGGTGACGTTGAGGTCGCTGGTCGCGGCACGCAGGCCGCTGAGACCGATATTGAACGACATGGAAAACTCCTTTGCCGGAACTGCCGGCGGCAATAGTTATTGGCCGATGACCTGCACTTGAGAAAGCGGAACGCTGCCCAGG